>DATIKD010000171.1:0-7657 GCA_035477965.1 Dehalococcoidales bacterium
TGAAGTCGTTTAAAGCCCTGGGTGAAGAGTTTGATTGCCGCTGTATGGATGCCATGGCCTGTGTTCCGGGGAAAAAAGACATGGTCATCCAGGAATTTGAAAAAGGTTATACATTGAAAGATAAATTAATTCGCCCGGCCAAAGTACTGGTAGGCAGCGGCGAAGAGGCAGTTAAGGAGGAAGAAACCAATGTCTAAAGTTGTAGGAATTGATCTGGGTACTACTAAAAGCGTAGTGTCTGTTATGCAGGGCGGTGAGCCTGTGGTAATCACCACTTCAGATGGCACCCGGGCTTTACCCTCCGTGGTAGCCGTTAGCAAGAACGGTGAACGGTTGGTGGGAATGCTGGCAAAGAGGCAGTCCATCGTCAATCCGGATAATACCATTTACGCTATTAAACGGTTTATGGGCCGCAAATGGGGTGAACCGGCCGGGCGTGAATTGCCGGTGGAAGAGGATGCCAGGCGTAAAACTTACAAAGTGACGCGGGGGCCGAACAATGATATTAAAGTGTTGATGGGCGGAAAGGAATACAGCCCGCAAGAGATATCTTCCATGATTTTGGCGAAACTGAAAGCGGATGCTGAGGCCTATCTGGGTGAAAAAGTGACTGAAGCGGTAATCACGGTTCCGGCTTATTTTAACGATAGCCAGAGACAGGCCACCAAAGATGCCGGCACTATTGCCGGTTTGAACGTCCTCAGAATTATCAACGAACCCACGGCGGCTGCACTGGCATACGGCCTGGATAAGAAAAAAGAAGAAACTGTGGTAGTCTATGACCTGGGCGGAGGCACTTTTGATGTCTCCATACTGGAACTGGGTGAAGGCACTTTCCAGGTCAAATCTACAGCCGGTGACACCCATCTCGGCGGTGAAGATTTTGATCAGAGGATCATGGACTGGCTGTGTGATGAATTTAAGAAAACTCAGGGTTTGGATTTGCGTCAGGACCGCATGGCTCTGCAAAGGTTGAAGGAAGCGGCTGAAAAAGCCAAAATTGAGCTTTCAAGTGTGCAGCAGACCGAAATCAACCTGCCATATATAACCGCAGATGCCAACGGGCCGAAACATATGAATCTTACCTTAACCAGAGCCAAGCTGGAACAACTGGTGATGGACCTGGTTGAAAAATCTTTAATTCCCTGCAAACAGGCTTTACAGGATGCCGGTATCCCGACCGATAAACTGAATGAAGTAATTCTGGTAGGCTCACAGACCCGCATGCCGCTGGTCCAGGCCAAGGTGAAAGCTTTCTTTAACAAAGAGCCTAACCGCGGAGTCAATCCGGAGGAAGTGGTTTCCATCGGGGCGGCCATCCAGGGCGGTGTTTTGAAGGGTGATGTTAAGGATGTACTCCTGCTGGATGTCACACCTCTGACACTGGGCATTGAAACCATGGGAGGGGTAGCCACGCCGTTAATCCCGCGCAATACCACAATTCCCACTTCTAAAAGCCAGGTTTTCAGCACTGCTGCGGACAATCAGCCCAGCGTGGAGATTCATGTTCTGCAGGGTGAAAGGCCGATGGCCGGTGATAACCGGACTCTGGGCAAGTTCATGCTGGACGGCATACTGCCTTCGCCGCGCGGGCTTCCCCAGATTGAAGTAACTTTTGATATTGATGCCAATGGTATCCTGAATGTTAAAGCTCACGATAAAGGTACTAACCGCGAACAGAAAATTACCATACAGTCCTCCAGCGGACTGCGGAAAGATGAAATTGAGAAAATGCAGCAGGAAGCTGCCGTTCATGCCGCAGTTGATTTAAAGCGCAAGGAAGAAGCCGAAGCCAAGAACAATGCCGATTCGCTGGTCTATCAATCTGAAAAAATGATAAAGGAAAACAAAGATAAAATCCCGGCTGATCTGGTCAGCGAGGTAGAAGGCAAAATCGCGGCCGTGCGCTCAGCTCTTCAGGCCAATGATCTTACCAATATCAAGAGTGCGACTCAATCTTTGAATGAAGCTTTAACCAAAGTTGGCCAGGCTGTCTATTCAGCCCAGCAACCCCCGCCCGGCGGCCAACCCGGCGGTCAGCAGCAACCTCCGCCCCCCGGCGGCGGTCCGGGTGCTCAGGGTGGTCAAGGTGGTCAGGGCACGGTAGAAGGCGAGTTCAGAGAAGTGTAACCTCAGATTTTGACCGGGGCAGTTTTTCATAGACTGCCCCGGACTGCATTTTCCGGGATTCAGTTTTAGAGTCGAATTTTCTTTACCTTTTACCAGTTTATCAATTGAGAAAACTAAAATGGGTCAAATAGCGCTTGACAAACGCCGATAATTCTACCTATAATTACTTTGAATCTTGAGGCGGCCCCTTTTTTGACAAATCTGTCAAATAATATCTTGAATTATTTCCCGCGTTATTTTCCAAATTATAGTTTCGGGTAGTCCCTCTTATTATTTTATGTCAAAATATATCTTCGTAACCGGCGGTGTGGTTAGTTCTGTTGGTAAGGGAATCACTGTAGCTTCCATCGGAACTATTCTTAAAAGTCGCAAGATATCGGTTTCCGTTATAAAGCTGGACCCTTATTTGAATGTCGATCCGGGTACCATGTCGCCTTACCAGCACGGCGAAGTATTTGTAACGCAGGACGGAGCCGAAACCGACCTTGATCTGGGCAATTACGAACGCTTTATCGATATTGCTCTGACCTCCCAATCCAACACTACCTCAGGGCAAATTTACAGTGCGTTGATTGCCAAAGAACGGCGTGGCGATTTTTTGGGTGGGACCATTCAGATCGTGCCGCACCTGGTCGGTGAAATAAAGGACCGGTGCAAACAACTGGCTAAATCCTCCGGGGCGGATGTGGTTATAGTTGAAATTGGCGGTACAGTGGGCGATATCGAGGGCCAGCCATTTTTGGAAGCAGCGCGGCAGATGCGCAATGAGGTGGGCCGGGACAACGTGATGTATGTTCATGTTACCTATCTCCCCTATCTGTTAAGCACAAGGGAGTTGAAGACTAAACCCACCCAGCATAGCGTGAATGAATTACGCCGTATCGGTATTCAGCCGGATGTCATTGTCTGCCGCAGTGACTATCCGATTGCGGATAACCTGGAGGCCAAAATTTCGCTATTTTGCGATGTACCGCAAAATGCAGTTATACCCATGCAAACAGTAGAAAGCATATATTTTGTCCCATTGGTATTGGAAGAAAACGGCCTGGGGCAGTTGATTGTGGACAGGCTGGGGTTGGCCCGGACTGCCCCTGATCTGGCACAATGGACTGCCATGGTGCATAAACTGAAATCGCCCCGGGCGCCGGTCAATATTGCTCTGGTGGGTAAATATGTCGAGTTGCACGATTCGTATTTTTCGGTCCGAGAAGCTCTGCATCATGCCGCCCTGCTATTTGATTGGGATGTTAAACTTCATTGGATTCCATCGGAATCGCTGGAAAAAGGCGATGTCAGCCATCTTTTGCGTTCAGCCCAGGGTATAATTATGCCGGGTGGTTTTGGCATCAGGGGCATAGAAGGGATGATAAAGGCCGCCGCCTATGCGCGTGAAAATAGAGTGCCGTACCTGGGTCTTTGCCTGGGAATGCAGGTGATGGTGATAGAATTCGCTCGCCATGTTTTCCAGACAGCTGAACCCAACTCAATTGAATTTAACCCATCTACTGCCTATCCGGTTATAGATTACCTGCCTGAACAGCGCAGCATGCATGACATGGGCGGCACTATGCGACTGGGAAATTATGATTGCCACCTTGTCCCCGGCACGCGGGCTGCTTCAGCCTATGGTAAAACGGTGGTGACGGAACGGCACCGGCACCGCTACGAGTTTAATAATGATTTCAGGGAAAAACTGGAAAAGGCCGGAATGGTTTACAGCGGCTTATCGCCTGACAGAAATCTGGTTGAGGTTTGTGAACTGGCTGATCATCCCTGGATGATGGGCTCTCAATTCCATCCTGAATTCAATTCACGGCCGTTGCGGCCGCATCCATTATTCATCGATTTTATTAAAACTGCAGGCAGCACTTTACGGGAAGGGGCTCAACCCACTCTGCCGCTGAAATAGATTTAGCTTTTCTTTTATTTAAATGAGCGGCTTTGCGAGGCAGAGTTGCCTGGAATTTGTTTTTATTAGTTTTTGATCTTAATAGCTTTGCCTTAGCGAGCATCTATTACCCACTGGTGAAACTAAATAAATTGATAGAGAGAGTATTCAAATGGTACAGAGTGATCCAAATCTGGAAATACCGGTCCCGGCACCCGAGGTCAAGAGCGAAGTTAAAATGAACATCTCGGACCTGGAGAGCAAGACCCGCGATGACTTGATTGATCTGGCCCGTCAAATGGGGCTGAGCAGTTACACCGGCCTTAAAAAACAGGATCTGGTGATGCGTCTGCTGCAGGCCCATACCGAACACTCCGGCAATATCTTCTGCAGCGGGATACTGGAAGTGATGACGGACGGGTACGGTTTTCTCCGCCAGAATAGCCTGTTGCCCAGTGCCACAGATGTCTATATCTCTCAGTCCCAAATCAGGCGTTTCGGCTTGCGGACCGGCGATATGGTGATCGGTCAGGGACGTCCTCCTAAAAACGGTGAAAAATACATGAGCCTTTTAAGGGTTGAAGCCATCAATGACTTGAATCCCGAGCTGGCCAAACAACGTCCCACTTTTGGGTCCTTGACACCCACTTTCCCGGACAGGTTGATTAACCTGGAAATAGTGGGCAGCAGCGACCTTTCAACCCGTCTGGTCAATCTGGTTGCACCCATAGGCCGCGGCCAGCGCGGTCTGATTGTGTCTCCACCCAAAGCCGGTAAAACCCTGTTGTTAAAAGCCATTGCTAATGCTATAACTACCAACTATAACGATATCCATGTGATGGTATTGCTGATAGGTGAGCGTCCGGAAGAGGTGACGGATATGAAACGTCACGTCAAAGGGGATGTCATCAGCGCTACTTTCGATGAGCCGGCCGAAAACCAGACTGGTGTAGCCGAGTTGGCCCTGGAAAGAGCCAAACGGCTGGTAGAAACGGGTAAGGATGTGGTAATTCTTCTGGATGGTATAACCCGTCTGACCCGGGCCTATAACCTGGCCATGCCTCCCAGCGGAAGGACTCTTTCCGGTGGTATTGATCCGGCCGCCCTCTATCCGCCCAAACGCTTTATCGGTGCGGCCCGCAATACCGAAGAAGGGGGCAGCCTGACCATTATCGCTACCTGCCTGATAGATACTAACAGCCGTATGGATGAGCTGATTTATGAGGAGTTCAAGGGTACCGGCAACATGGAACTGGTGCTGGACCGCCGGCTGGCTGAGGTCCGTATCTTCCCGGCAGTGGATATCCAGCGCAGTGGTACCCGTCGTGAAGAATTATTGCTGGACGACTCCACTGTCCAGAAAGTCTGGCTGCTGCGCCGCATGGTGGCGATGATTTCAGCAGACTCCAATAAATACTCGGAAGCGACCGAAAGAGTAATTGACCGTTTGCGCCGTACTAAAACCAATGCTGATTTCCTGGCAAATCTGACCAAAGAGATTTAACGGATTCTCACAACAGTTAACCCCCCTTTTTACTGGTTGAAAAAGGGGGTTATTGTTTTTCGACGGGCCGCATAATGCTTTTTGTTTTACAGTTTGCGGTTAAAGTCTGTCAGGCTGAAAACCTGGTTTGTTGGCTACAGTTTGGGGCGAAGAATCCGGAGGGGATTGGGCCTTAACGAGGCATGACTCCAGGGTTTGCCGACCCGCCGCCGGATCCTTCAGCCTCGCCAATCGAGGCTTCCAGGATGACAACGAAAAGAGGCCTACGGTATGCAAGGAAAGGGACTCCATCCCCCGCGTCGTCATTCTGGAGTCCCAAGAACGCCATTACACCTGAACGGGGCGAAGAATCTGGGGAGGAGGGGCTTTAACGAGCCCTTAATCCAGACGATTCCTCCCCGCCGCCGGATCCTTCAGCCTCGCCAATCGAGGCTTCCAGGATGACAACGAAGAAGGGGACTCCGGCAGACAACGAAAAGGGGGTCGGATGCTTTGGCCTCGCCAATCGAGGCTTCCAGGATGACAACCAAAAGGGGCCGGATGCTGCGCCCCCGTCTGACATCTATGAAACCGGCAGTCACTAAACGGTCAGTGTTTGGCCAGGCTGTTCTTCAGAAAATCGATGGCTTTTATTTCGGTGGGATCGGTCTGGTTCAGCATGGCCAGGTAATAACTTACATAATCACCGAACAAAACCAGGCTCATCATCTGGCTGAGGGCACTGTTGCCCCGGCCCTTTACCACCTGGTATTGTATCCCGGCCTTGTCCAGTATCTGCCCGGTTATCTCATATCTGAGCTGCACTCTTTCATGCAGCAGAGTGGAATCCAGCATCACAATAAAACATTTGGCAAGGATGACTTCAGGGAAACGATAACCCATTACGGCGTTATGGTTCAGTTCCGGGTAGACTTCAAAAAAGCACACCATTTTACTGTTTTCATTAATCTGTCCCTTCCAGCGGCGAGCTACTTCAGACGTGATTCCGGAACCGTAGATGACCGGCAGCCGACCCATTAACTTTTGAGCCAGCATCTTGGCCGGATTCTCATTTTGCGGGGTATTTTCGGCTATTTGCAGGTTCATTTGGTCCAGCAGGCTGAATGTTTCTTCAAAATCAGCTTTTCTTTCCGGCAGAAAGCCCAGATTCTGCATAATTCCCATCAGAGTGAAAAAACTGTAAGGCAGAGCAGCCCGCGGAGAAGACTTATAATTAATAGTGAAAACCGGCACATCCCTGGACTGGCACAGGCTCTGCAGTTTACCACCGGTGGTGACTGCCAGCTTCAGTGCGGAGGTCTCAAAGGATTGCTCGAAGGCGCTCAGGGTTTCTTCGGTCATGCCCGAGTAGCTAGAAGCAATTACCAACGTGTTCTGGTCCACATGCCGGGGCAGGAAATATTCACGGCAGACCTGTACCGTTACCGCGGACTCGTTGACTGCCAGGCTGGCCATCAAATCGCCGCCGATGGCTGAGCCGCCCATACCCAGGATGAGCACTTTTTTTACTGCTTTATATTCTTCCGGAAGCTGAATTCCCAGTCCCATCTGCCAGGCATCACGGCACAGGCGGGGAAAATTATGGATGTGAATCAGCATGCCGGAGGGATCATATTTCTGGTAAATCTCAGGATTATCCAGGTAGGCAATATGTTTTTCTTGCATCGCTCTTTCCTCACCCAAAATTTTGGTTATGCTCTGAGAACAGGTACTTCAGGTTGATACCACCTTCGAACCAAACTTTTTAAGTCCGATAAGTGTACCTGAACGCCGGCGGTTTAAGACACTCCTGTCAATTCCTGCCCGAAGTCCAGTATTTTATCCACTCCGGACTGGCTGACCGTTTCAGCATAAATGCGCAGTAAAGGTTCAGTTCCGGAAAAACGAATCAGCAGCCAGGAACCATCCGTCAGAGTGAATCTGAAACCGTCAACAGTATCAAACCCGGCTACTCTGGTTCCGGCGATGGAGTCGATTCGGGCTCCCGAAATGCGGCTGGTTATTTTTTGACGTTCAGATTCAGGGAAATGAAAGTCCCGGCGGTTGTAATAATGGGGTCCCACTTTGCTGAACAGGTAGTCCAGAAGCTGAGAAGGAGATTTTCCGGTGCTGACTATCAGGTCCAGGAAGTAGAG
>DATIKD010000172.1:0-8643 GCA_035477965.1 Dehalococcoidales bacterium
ATGAAAATTTAAAAGAAAAAGATCATATTGGCAATATAGAAGCTTTTGTCATCATAGACTAAGTTCGCCCGATCTGAATAACAAAATATAAAACAAAGGGATACCCTCATGGTCATGACAACAAATACACTGAAAGAAAAACTCAATATTTCGTTCGTAACGCTGGATAGCCTGACCTGGATTAACGTGGAAAAGCCGGGCGAACCAGAGAAAGCTTTTTTATCCCAAAATTACTCCTTCCATCCACTGGACCTGGATGATTGTCTCAGCCATGTTCAGCGGCCCAAGATTGACGAGTATGCGAACTATCTTTTCCTGGTTTATCATTTCCCGGTTTATAACAAAACGATGCGAGTTACCGAATCTAGCCAGTTATCGGTGTTTATAGGTAAAGACTTTCTTATTACTGTTCACGAAGGTCGTTTAAAGCCGTTGATTCAGCTTTTCAAAGATTGTCAGGAACAGGAGACCATTCGTCAGCAGTTTCTGTCCCAGGGTTCAGTATTTTTGCTCTACCGGATCATTGATAAATTGGTGGATTATTGCTTCCCGATCATCAACAAGGTTGGCGAGAATGTAGATGCATTGGAATCCAGGATGTTCTCAACAAAAAAGAACGGAATAGTCAGAGAAATTTCCGTTTTACGGCGTGACATTATCTCTTTACGCCGGATTATAGGCCCCATGCGGACTACTGTGACTATACTGGAGCCTAAAGTCCGCCGCTTTAATCAGACCGACCTGGCAGTCTATTTCGGCGACACCGTAGACCATTTGGATAAAATCTGGGAAGCATTGGGAGAGTATAAGGAAGTAATCGAAGGACTCAACAACACTTACGATTCGTTGGCATCCAATCGACTAAACGAGATTCTGCGGGTATTGACTATTCTGGCCACTATCGGTACAGTACTGATGGTGATAACCGGATTTTACGGTATGAATGTACCACTTCCAGGTGGTTCTGATTCCGGAAGTAACCCTTTGACCTGGGTGATATTGTTGTTGTTCATGGGAGCAGTGGTATTTTTCATGTTGCTCTACTTCAAACGCAAAGATTGGCTGTAAATTGTTTTCAGGTTACTCGTTTTTTTTGGAGGCTCCAAATATCCAGGATTTACTTCAAGGCTTCCTGAAGGAGGATCAGGATAATGACCGAAAGCATTACTATCATCTACAACCAACCCGCTTCAGGGGCTTATCATCAACTGGGTGAAGGATTAGCGATAGAAGGAGTAATGGAATCGGTAAAAGCAGTCAAATCGGTCTTAACCAGACAGGGTTATTCAGTACAAACCCTGGCGCTCAAGCCTCCTTTATCTTTAGCTGAAAGCGAACTTAAGCGGATAGAGTCCGACATCGTATTCAACCTTTTCGAGGGTTTTGATGGATGGCCTGAGAGCGAAGCGGCTATTGCCCTTTTCCTTGAAGAATCGGGGGTTTGCTTTACGGGTTCACCTAGCCGGGCGTTACGAATATGCGAAAACAAGGCGGAAATGAAAAAAATACTCCGCAGCCATGGAATTGCCACACCTGATTGGCAGGTTATTTATCCGGGATGTGCTGAGAAACTCAAACTCGCATTTCCTTGCATTGTGAAACCTCTGGGTGAACATGCCAGTCATGGTCTTTCCTGTGATAGTGTTGTTTGGGACGTTTCAGGACTAATGCATCAGGTGGAACTTATTTGGCAAAACTACCGTAATCATTCTCTGGTAGAGTTATTTTTGCCCGGTCGGGAATTCCGGTCTACAGTGGTGGGAAATGGGCATTTGTCCTTGTTGCCTATCGAAGAAATACTTTATAACTTGCCGGCTGAAAAACCCAGGTTACTAACTTATTCGGCCAAATGGATCAAGGGAGATGAGTACTTTGTGGGTACTAGCGAACAGTGCCCAACCAACCTGGACCATGAACTTGAAAATAAAATTAACGCTATCGCCGCTGCAGCCTTTCTTTTGGTGGGTTGCCGCAGTTATGCCAGCATTGATTTAAGACTGGATAATAATGGTGAGCCAATGGTTATAGACATCAATCCTAATCCGGACATTTCCAGTGAAGGGGGGATAAAGTACCCTGTCAAAGCTTCGGGCATGGATTATACTTCCTTTATTGAATTAGTCTTATCATCAGCCAGAAAAGAAACAAGTACAACATTACAAACGATCAAACCTTAACCGAGAATACAAAATATCTTATGACCTCAAGACTGCCAATACCCGCCCGGTAAAAAAAGCTGTAGCTCAGGGTATTTGTATACAATATTATTATCTGATTTCGCGCCGGGCCATTATTTTTTGTTGCTTTTCATGCCGGAGCCCAGCGAAGCATCCGGCGGCGAGTGAAGCACCACCTTCATGTCTCTCCATCAGGGCACCCGCCGCTCAACCCCTTCTAAACCTGGTAGTCAAGATACAGCCTCAATTCACCCCACGCTGGCATAAGTTTCTGCCTGCTATACGAAAAACCCTTCGACTGAATCGTCCTCATCAAAGCTTGAATTCAGTTAAAAAAGAGGGTTAAAAAAGTATTGACTTTTTAATTGCAATATGTTACTTTTATCACAATGTGATATTTATCACATTGTGATTACAATCACTATTTAACATAAGTCACAAAATTTCACTGAACCGGATTATAGTTGAGCAGGTTAAAACTGAACAGAAACTCCGCAGACTGAGGAGGACCTTTAAATGAGATGGGGAATGGTAATCAATTTAGTCAAATGCACTCGCTGTCACGCCTGCGTAGCAGCCTGCAGAATTGAACACTTCCTGCCGCTGGGCATAACCTGGCTCAAATTGATTGCCTGGGAAACCGAAATTCCGGGGCAAGAGCTTACTACCTATCCGGTACGCTGCAATCAGTGCAAAGAAGCCCCCTGCGTAGAGGTCTGCCCGGCCGAAGCCACCTCAAAACGACCGGACGGGATTGTATATGTGGATAACAACAAATGCGTTGGCTGCCGTTACTGTGTAATTGCCTGTCCTTATCAAAATCGTACTTTTTTTTCAAAAGACAAAGACCCCGGCTATTTCCCCGGCTTTCCCCGCACTCGGTTTGAGTTGGCCGGGCGACAACTCTATCCTCACACTGCGGGGACGACTGAAAAATGTAATTTTTGTATGGAGCGCATTGACGCCGGTTTAAAAAAAGGTATGAAACCGGGCCGGGACCGCCAGGCTACACCCGCCTGTGTCAATACCTGTCAGGCCAGAGCCCTGACATTTGGCGATCTGGAAGACGCGGAGAGCGAAGTTGCCAGGCTGATCAAAGATAAAAACGGTTTTACAATGCATCCCGAATACGGTTCTGAACCTGCGGTCTATTATATCGACGGCAAAATAGGGAAAAATACGTCCAATGCGGCGCCGCGCGAAAGTCAAACCGCCTGGCATCTCCAGCACCTTAGTACCCGAGAACAAAAAGCCACCCAGATTTTTGGAAATAAGAATTGAAATAATTAGTTTACCGGTAGGGAGGTACAACATGGCTAGAATGGCAACCCGGCAATGGATGGTTACTCATGAATGGATGGTCAAACCCATGCACCAGAGGGAATGGATTGAAAGACGAGGCTGGATGATATGGATATCTGAAGTCTTCTCCAGCCTCGGGGCGGGCTTGTTTCTGGTATCCCTGTTTATGAATAGCTGGTGGGGACTCCTGGCGGGATGGGTAATTATCATGTTTCTAAAACTTCCCATTCATGTGGCCTATCTGGGAAAACCCTGGCGTTTCTACCGGCTTTTCCCGCCATTTTCACAAGCCTGGAAAACATCCTGGTTTGCTCGCGGCGTCCTTTTCTCCTTACTTTTTGGCATACTGGCTTTTGTACAACTGGTCATCGGCCATCCGTTTATAGCTAACTTTATTGGCAGCGCGGCTTCGCCACTATACACCGTTTTTGCCATTATGGCCGGTATTTGTGCTCTGGGTGTAGGCATTTACGGCGGCTTTATTATGAATTACTGCAAAGGAATTCCCTTCTGGAACCAGGGCCTTTTACCTGCGATATTTATCCTGGCGGGAGTGGCGGATGGTTTCGGTTTAATCATGGGTATTGCCCTGATCGGGGGAGATGCGCATGTTGCCGCCGCTGAAACCGGCAGCCGGTTTCTGTTGTTGATTAACACACTTATGATAACAGTCTACCTGATAAGCGCCGGATACACCTCCACAGTAGCCAAATTATCAATCCGCGAATTAATCGCCGGCCCCTGCTCTCTGGCTTTCTGGGGTGGAATCGTCCTGTGTGGCATTTGTATCCCGGCCACCATCTCAATTGCAGGCCTTCTCAATGGAGTAGGAGCCTCTACCATGCTGCTGATTGTGGCTATTTGTTCCCACACTGTGGGTGCTTTCGCCCTAAAATATTGTTTGCTGAAAGTGGGTATCTACCGGCCACTGTTATCCAGGACAGCAGCTTACTAAAAATCTCCGGTATTGCCAGTTCAGGAGAAAACTATGGCTGAGAAGAAAATAGTTAAAACTACCTGTAAAAGTTGTCACGGCGGCTGTGGAGCGCTGGTTGAATTAACCGATGGAGTTATCACTCATATCGAAGGTAATCCGGATTCCACTACCAACGGTACGATGTGTTCGAAAGGCCTGTCCAGCATTCAACACCTGGACAATCCCTACCGCATAATCTATCCATATAAAAGGGCGGGCGAAAAAGGACAGGGTAAATGGCAGCGCATCAGTTGGGATGAAGCCCTGGAAACTATTGCTTCTAAAATTAAGGAAGCTTCTGAAAAGTACGGGCCGTGGACAGTGGCTACATCTCAGGGTACCGGGCGCGGCTATAATCGCTATACTCATCGCTTTTCTCGTTCGATGGGTTCCGCCAATGTAATCAGCCCCGGCTATGTCTGTCATAGCCCTAGAATCGGGTTGTATGGGTTGATTACCGGCTACGGCCGGTTATATTGCGATTATCACGGCTGGGGCGGAGAATACCCCAAAACCCAGATTTCATGGGCCAAGCAACTGGAAATCAGCAGCGCCGATTCGGAGATGTGTAACTGGTACATCCGTTCCCTGGACTACTGTAAAAACCTGATAGTCATAGATCCGCGGGCTACCGCATACACTTCCCGCGCTACACTCTGGTTGCAAATCCGGCCCGGTACGGATGCCGCCCTGGCGCTGGGCATGATTAACGTTATCATCCAGGAGGGGCTGTGGGACAAAGAATTTGTGGAAAACTGGACCTACGGATTCGATGATTTAAAACGGCGGGCGGCGGAATACCCGGTGGAAAAAGTATCCGAAATTACCTGGGTACCCAAAGAAAAAATCATTCAGGCTGCCCGTATGTTCGCCGTTGATACGCCCGGCTGTATTCAGATCGGCAGTTCACTGGAAAGACAGGCTAATTGCGGGCAGACTTTGAGAGCCATTATCTGCCTGATGTCAATATGCGGCAATATTGAAAGACCGGGCAGCATGGTTAGCTGGGTGCTGCCCGAAACCGGACTGATTGAGGATGTTTTTAACGAAATTCCTATCACGGATGAAATGAAATCCCATATTTATGGAGGCAATCGCTTCAAGATGGGAGCCGCCAGGACTTGCAATCCGGATACCATCATTCGCGAATTTAACAAGGGCGAGAAACCCATTCGTGTCTGGATTAGCGTCGGCGGTCAGCAAATCGTGCATCTGGCTAGTACGCCGCAGGTCGTCGAAGGGTTAAAGAAGGTAGACTTCATGGTACAGGTCGATCAATTCTGGGGTCCGATGGCTGAGATGGCGGATATCGTCCTGCCGGCCGCTCACTGGTTGGAAATAGACGATATTTACGATATGCATCCGCGCTGGTTTATAGAGGCCCATAACAAATGCGTTGAACCACCGGGTGAAGCCCGTTCGGATGCCTGGATTTTTAACGAAATCGGCCGCCGTGTATCCCCGCGCTATTGGTTTAAAGACGTTGAAACCTTGCTGGATTTTGAACTAAGAAAAGGCAACATCACCTGGAAACAGTTCTCTCAGAACTTAATATCCGGGTGCTTCGGGCCTGATCAGGTCTATTACAAATATAAGACCGATTATTGGAAAAAAGGCGGCGGCTTCCCCACTCCTACCGGCAAGCTGGAACTGAGTTCAACCGTGCTTGAGAAGATGGGCTATGACCCTCTGCCTTATTTTGTTGAGCCGGGCGAAAGCCCGCACTCCACTCCGGAATTAGCGCGTGAATACCCACTGGTGCTGACTACCGGTTTCAGATCACCCTTCTATTTTCTGGCTCAATATCGCAATATTCCATGGCTGCGCAGTTTTATGGAATATCCTACCATGCAAATCAATCCCGAAACAGCTAAAGGCCTGGGCATTGAAGACGGCGATTTTGTCTGGATTGAATCTCCCCGCGGCCGCATAATCCAGAAAGCCAGGCTCTTCCCGGGTATAGACAAGAGAGTAGTGGCAGCTACAGCCAACTGGTTTTATCCGGAAGCCCCGGCTGAGGGTTTTCGCGGTGTATTTATTTCTAACCCAAATGTCCTGACCGACCACAATCATCAGGACCCCATGTACGGTTCTCCCGATTTGACTTGTTTGTTATGTAAAGTTTACAAATGCAAACCGGAGGAACTAAAAGACCCTCGTTACGCCGGTATATTTAACAAGGAACATAAGGGGCTACCCTGGTCTAACTAAAAACTAACACAGCCGTGGAATAACAGAATCCACCTCTAAAAGCAGGCCGACAGCCGGAACGGTAAGGGATTTTATTTTTCTCTGACCTAACCGGATGCAAATGAAAAACCCAGTTCATGACTTCTTTTATTGGCGGTTTTAGCCACGTAGGGAGCATTTTTTTGTGCCAATTCGCGATTAAAACGGGGCAGTAAACCCCGCAGTCTCACCGAACCAATGACCTTGCTGTCATGCCCAAAGATGGGCGAAGCCACCGCACAGCCATGCGGATGGCGTTCGCCTGCGAAGCTCGATAAATGGCACCCCTATTGCGGCCTAATAGCGTCCGTACTTTCTTATTCTTTGCAGCATGGCGCGACCTTCATTCGATTTCACTTTATCCGGCAGCCGGATATTTAAAAGCAAGCCGCCATCTTTCCCGCATTTATCAATCAAGTCCTTGATACAACTTTCAACCTCGTTGAGCGGCCATATAGCAGATGACAGAGGACCTCCTCTTACCAGTAAGGCGGTATGCCCGCCCAGGATTTGTTTGGCTTTGACCGCGTCCACATATTCCACTGAAGCTACCACTTTTCCGGCAGGCAACTCCAGCAGATGCTCCAGCCTGTCTCCGAATTCTGCTTCGAAAAAGGGGATGGGAATAAAACCCAGGTCAATCGATGCCTGGAGAGCTCTCTTCAATCCCGGCCAGTAGAATTTTTTAAATTGGGCATCAGACATAAAAGCTTTATCGCCGCGCCAGAGAGGCACTCCGATTTTGTTTAGTCCGCCTCTCTTGTTAGGGGTGGCCGGAGTGGCGACCGCAATTCGCCTGTCCAGTATCAATTCACAGGCTTTCAGCAGTTTATCCGGACGGCGATACATATCCACCATGGAACCCTTCATGCCCCGCAGGAAGCTTGAAAGGGTATCAAACGGGGCGCCTCCTGCACCGGTGGCTCCCACTGTACCCATGGGTGGAAAACCCAGTTCAGCCAGTTCTTCATAAGCATCGCCGATAGTCTTTCTGAACTTCGCCAGTGCCTGTCCGGCTTTAACCATTTTCCTGGCCATTTCAATAAAATCCTCACTGGCAAAAAGGGGTGTCATACCTTCAAAACCCATCATCAGCGAATCCAGCGGAGGCAGTTTTTGTAACGGCAGCATAGTCCCGTACACCCTCGGCAGATAGCGGCGAATCATGAATCCTGAGGGATCATTGATGAACATATCATATTCATCTTCCTTCATGAATTCTCCCTCAACGAACTGATATTCATAGTTGGGTGGAATTGGTCCTCCCGGCCACAACTTGTTTTTAGCATCCAGGACTTCCAGCGCGACACCGGAGGTCGGCAACCCGGCGTTGCACATATCCGGTTCCAGGTCGACTGTGATCCGGCGTATACCGGTTTTATAAACCATGGGATCATAATAAGCCGCGGAGTTGGGCACACCGGTATATGTCTGCATATTCACATTAATCGAGTACGGCACCCTGTCCGGCACCCTGAGTTCAATAACATCTTTGACTCGCTGCGCTCTTTCAGCATAGAGTTGTTCAGTGCTTTTACCGTTCTTCTGCTCAATCTGGTCTTTCAAACTCTGGTGTTCTGCCGCGTATTGCTTTTTGGTTATCGCTGATTTCACAATTATGCCTCCTGTATATTCACCGAATATGCCAGCATTATATCACAACAGCGGAATGTATCAACTTTACGTTCTGGTGTAAGTCAATTATGTATAAACTGTTTTTCAAACACTGCTGTCCAAAATATTCTTTATCGTCTGATGAAAGAAGTCCGGAACCCCTTCCGGCAAGGGTCTGGGGATGTGCCCCAGCTACAAAATTCCCCCATGATTGGGGGACAGGGGGTTGATGATAGTTTTATAAAGAACGCTCGGAATTTCAGGCCTTCCTTATTTTCCTCGTGCCTGGTTTAGCTTTGTTCTGAAAACTTATTTTGGACAAGAGTGTTTTTCAAACTATCTACT
>DATIKD010000173.1:0-3764 GCA_035477965.1 Dehalococcoidales bacterium
TGACCGTAAGTTTTACAGGTGAATAATCCTGCGAATGTCGGTTATGTGTGATATTTTGGGCGGAACAGAACCCTGGTCAGAGGTACAAGAAGCTTAGTAACGGATACGGGCCTTTCTGGTGATGCAGGCAGGCCCGTATCGCGCAATTTGGCAGAGTTAAGCGTGTGAAACAGAACGGTATGCGGCGCCCTTCTATTTCACTACTTCAATTAAAGGCCGGATTTCCCAGGAGCCTCCCTACTTTGCAGGCGGGGGGCTGGAGGGTGGCATTAACGGCAGACCTCCGGTAACATACAGGGGGTGACCGGTGATAAACGAACCCATATCGGAAACCAGGAAAACCACAGCATTGCCGATATCCTCAGGTTGTCCGATTCTCTGCAGAGGCACTTTTCTGCCCAGCATGGCAAAGAAATCTGCCTGTTGCTGTGCGGTCATGCCTTTCACTGTTTCATCGTAGAAATGGGTTTGGACCGGACCCGGTAAGATAGTATTGACGTTTATTCCCAACGGAGCCAGCGCGGTAGCGAGGTCACAGCTAAAACCGATAATAGCCGATTTGGCAGTGTTATAGGCAATAACATGCCCGGGCGGCTGTACCGCGCCAATTGATGAAATACTGACTATTTTACCGTACTTGCGGGCCTTCATCGTGGGAACGACATATTTACAAAAGAAAAAAACCGATTTCAAATTAAGGTTCATCACTTTGTCCCACTGTTCTTCGGTCAAATTTTCGATAGAAGCCTTGATATGTGCCCCTCCGGCATTGTTGACCAAAATATCGATCTTGCTGAAACGCCCCACCACCTGGTCCACTACCGCTTTGACCTGCAAATCCCGGGTAACGTCACATTGAATGGCCAGAGCTGTTCCCCCTCGTTTCTGGATTTCAGAAACGGTGACGGCGGCTTCCGGCATGTCAATATCTACCACCACCACCGCACATCCTTCTTCAGCCAGGCGGTAAGCGATACCCCTCCCCATCCCTTTAGCTCCACCCGTTACAATGGCAACCCTGTCTTTCAGTAACATTTTCTCCTCCTGCAATCATTTTCGATTTTAGCTGGTCTGTTGGCGATTATCCGGTTTGAGTAAATTATCCGGCCGGATGAAGGCTTCCATTGGTTCTAAACAGTATCAATCAATAAGGTTTTCTCAAGATTCCGGTAAATATATCGTTTTAACCGCCATCCTTTGTCCTGTACCGGTTAATTGACTTAATCAGGTCGTAAAACGATTATTTGATTAATGCAAATTCGCCTGATAAAGAATTTACGGATTAGTTCCGTCTGCTTAAGCCTGGTTATCCCGCGTTTATTTCAGGCTGAAAGTCTCGGTGATTTTGTTTTCCACTTTTTCTCCAGCGGCTTTCAAATCTTTGAGATAACGGTTCTTCTGCTCCAGCATGCGGTTGTCAGGGCCGATGATGCTGAGAGCCGCCGGAAGCACATAGTTGCGTACCGGTACAGACAAACAGGTCGCTCCACTGATTCTCTCACCCGTGCTGACGCAATATCCATCCTGCCGGATTTTGTGAAGCTGCTGCATCACACTTTCACGGGTAGGTTTTTTATCTTCGGTCAGAACCTTGAGATCCAGGTTCGCCAGCGCAATTTCCAGCTTGGATTTATCCAGTTGAGATAAAAGTACTTTAGCCGTGGCTCCGGAGGAAACATAGCGGATATCCATTCCTTTTTCCACTACTCTCAATTCCTGAGAACTGGGAATATCCCGCAGAAGAACATTCTGGATGCCTATCAGGATGGTCAGGTTAACAGTTTCTCCGGTTTGCGCGGATAATCGGCCCATTTGTTTGAGAGCGCAGGTGATCAGGTATTCATGTGTGGAATAAGGGTTTGAAATAATTCTGGCGATTGAGTAACCCAGGTAGTAGCGGTGGCTGGTTGGGTCCTGCATCGCCAACCGTGACTCCAGAAGAGCTTTCAACAGGCGGTGCACAGTGGCTTTATTCAACTTGCAGGCTGCTGCAATATCAGTTATGGTATTAATTCCGTTGCTTAAACAGGTTAAAATATTGGCGGAACGAAAAACTGAACGCACGGCAGTGGAGTGTTTATCCGCATCCGGCAGTAAATCCTGCAAATTGGAGCTATGGCGCTGAGCAGCCATATCCATGTACCAGGAATGGTCTATTTTTGCCTGTTTTTTCATCTGGAAAGACCTCACTGCCCTGATACAACAGCAGTCAAATATTTAACGCTTTGAATGAAGCCATAAACCGCCGGGATAAGATTCGTTCTCCAACAATCCAGAAATAAAATACCATGATTTCGCATTATGAAACTTTAGTTGCTATTTTTCCACATTTTATCAAGGATGTCAACCCATTAGTGCGGTGCTTAAAGTGGAAAATGACGTTCATCATAAGGATGGAAGCAAGAGGCGAAACAGAATGCAAAGAGATGTAGAACTAGATCATACAAAAAAGAGACGGCCAAATTGCCCTCTCTTTTTTGTTAGACACACCTGATTAAGCCAGTAGAACAACTACTTGGCATGGACCCGAACCGGCTGGTCTGAGTGTTCTATGGCGAGTTTCCCGCAGCGCAGGCAATATTTATGACGGGAACCCACAAAGTCGTGTCTGGTAAACAAGCAGACGAAATATTTAATTACCCACATCGCCTCATCCTCCTTCAGAATTGATTTTATTATATAGACAAATCAGTCTAAGATAATACGTAAAAGACCGTAATTATTATAGGTAAAAAAATGTAATTTTCTAAACAACCTTGCGCGAATGTCTGTCCCAGTTCCAATTTTTCTAACTGTATACCTGTATAACGTAAGGAAAAAGTAAAAGTTACGCCGGTTTCAGGAATAATTCGCCTTATTTTTGCAAACAGTTATCTGACGTACCCTGTTCTCCGGTTAAAAGGCGGAAAACACCTGGCGGGGGACAAACTGGTACGGCCCTTTTCACGAGGGTTAGTATTATCTCAACTATCGTTCAGAAAGTTAGTTGTGTATCTTTTTCAGGATGAAGGCCATATTTTTGCCGAAATTGTAAGCCGTCTGAAGGCCTTCCTGGTCCTTGTTGACTTCCCCGATTTCCCTACCGAAAGCCATATTCCAGTAAGTTGAGCCGGGAATAGTCATGCCCAGGATGTGGTACCACAGGTCAATCTCGGCCACAGTGAAGACCTGACCGGCTCGCCGCGCTACCACCAATGGCCCGCCCACTTTGCCTTTAAACCTCTCACCGTTAAAACGAGAAATAAAACCAGTGCGTTCCATCAAACCTTTAAGCAAGGCTGTGCAGGAACCATAATAGACGGGCGAGGCCAAAATAATGCCGTCGGCCGCCTTCATTTTCTCATATACCGGCATCAGGTCGTCCTGCTGGGAACATTTTTCCTGTTTGGTGCAGGACATGCAGGCAATACAGGGGTGGATATCTTTACCGGCCAGAGGCACGATTTCGGTTTCAATCCCTTCTTCGGATATTGCTTTCAAGGCCTGCTGAGCCAGTATTTCAGTATTTCCATGTTTACGCGGACTGCCGATCACTGCCACAACTTTCATTAGAGGAACCTCCCGTGAATACCTATACCTTCATCTTAATAGATTCACGGGATAGATGCCAGACCAGCGGGGGAAGATGTTATTGTTATACGATTATGTCAGTAGTTAACTGTTAAGGGAAAATGTCAGTATGAAAGAAAAACTGACATTGAATCAAAAAGAACAAACAAGGGTAATTGTATTGAATCGGGTAGAAACAAAACAGATTGGGGTAG
>DATIKD010000174.1:0-5211 GCA_035477965.1 Dehalococcoidales bacterium
AAAGCCATTGTCCAATCCCAGAGCACCATCAAAGGCAAGGGCCAAATCCAGCTAAATGTTCCAGATGTGGCACCTGGTGAATATATCCTCGAGGTAAAAGGGGATAATTTTAAAGACCAGGCTACTGTTAAACTGGAGAACCAATATCTGGTATTTTTGGAGACGGATAAACCCATTTATAAACCCGGGCAAACCATCTTCATCAGAATCATGACGCTTAACCCTGAATTGAGGCCCGTAGCTGAAAATGCAACGGTGGATGTTCAGGATGCCAAAGGGATAAAAATATTCCGTACGGAAGCTAAAACCGATGAGTTCGGGATGACTTCAGTTGAACTGCCGCTATCCAGTGAACCCAACCTGGGGACCTGGAAAATAACAGCTAAAACCGAAAAGTCTGAGACTCAACTGGATGTCCGGGTTGAAGAGTATGTTCTGCCTAAATACGAAATCAGCGTCGACTTGCCCAGGGATTGGTTTCTGGTGAGTGAAACCATTAAAGGAAAGGTTGCTGCGACTTACAGCTTCGGTAAACCGGTTAAGGGTGAGCTTCAGATCAAAGCCCTGAAATACGTTGGCACCTGGCAAAACTATGCCACAGTTAACCTGGCTATCGATGGTTCCAAAGAATTTGAGATTCCGGCGGCCGGCTATGTGGCCGGTGTGCCGGCAGCACAGGGCCAGGGCAATGTTAAACTGGAATTTACGGTGACAGAAAATGCCACTGCATATGTTGAAAAAACTAACCGGATGTTGACTGTTTCCCAGTCTTCAGTTAATTTGTCCATTATTCCGGCCTCCGCCTCTTTCAAACCTGGCTTGCCTTTCAGTTTCATGGTCATCTCCAGGACACCGGATAACCAGTTGGTGGATACTCCTTTGAAGGCTCAGGTCAGCTATGTGGATCAAGATTTTAAAACAGTTCAGGTTATCAATCTGACCGGCGAGACAACCCGGGGTAAAAAAGTATTTGAGTTGAATCCGCCATCGGGAAGCATTGCGCTGACAATTGACTGCAATAACGGAAATGCCTACGCCAGCCGGACCATTGAGTCGGCTTATTCTCCAACCGGTAATTTTATTAACATCGAACAGATCACTGAAGGAGAGCTAAAGGTAGGTGATACAGCCAAATTCTGGGTTTACTCCACCAACCCCTCATCCAATTTCTATTATGAAGTAATCGCCCGGGGGCAGGTGGTTTTTTCCAGCTACAGCCAGAAATCAGAAATCGCTTTGACCTTGACTCCTGCCATGTCGCCCTCGGCACGCATCCTGATTTACCAGATATTGCCCAACAGTGAGGTTGCGGCGGATTATCTACCCTTCAAAGTGACAGCCGGATATCCCCATAAAGTTACTCTTTCGACCAGCGTTGAACAGGCCAAGCCGGGAGATAATATTGATATCATTGTACAGACTGAAGGAGTTTCCCAGGTGGGACTGGCGGCGGTTGATAAATCCGTTTTCATTTTGGCTGAAAACCGCATGAACTTGCAGCAGGTATTTGACGAACTGGAAAAGCTGTATATGAATCCTCAGATTGAAGTTCACAGCGTTTCAATTAACAATGGTATTACTAACCGCGGCGCTCAGGAAGTATTTCAGAGTGCCGGAGTAATCGTATTGACTAACAGTAAAATCCCGGAAGGCAAAAAATACCAGGCGCCGGTGCGGGAAATGTTGGGTCGGGGCGTGGCACCAGGGGCCGCTGACGGTATAAAAATGGCAGTTCCTGCAGTTGCTCCTGCGCCAGTACCGTCGGTTGCCCAGTCTGCCGGACCGACCGGAGGTCTGGCTGAGGTTCAAAGGGTTCGTCAGTTTTTCCCAGAAACATGGCTTTGGAAGACTGTAAAAACCGATTCCAGAGGTAAAGCTACAATTAATGCACTGGTGCCGGACTCCATTACCACATGGATGTTGAGAGCGGTTGCTCTATCCAAAACCGAAGGACTGGGCATAAGCGAAAACCAGTTGACAGTCTTTCAGCCTTTCTTTCTGACTGTAGATTTACCGTATTCGGCTATTCGCGGTGAGGAATTCCCGGTCAGCACGGCTATTTACAACTACCTGGACAAAACTCAGGATGTGAGGGTTGAAATCCAGGCCGAAAGCTGGTTTGAATTGCTGGGTCCTGCAGTACAAAATATCTCCATCGCGGCTAACGATATTGGGGGAGCCAAATTCAAGATCCGGCCGGTTAAACTGGGGGCGGCCAACCCGGTTAAAATTACAGCCCGCAGCCTGCAGGCGGCCGATTCGGTCATCAAGACCCTGGTTATAGACGCTGAAGGGGTGGCTAATGAAGCGGTGGACAATCTGGTTCTCGCCAACGGTAAAACCCTTGAATTATCCACAGCTATTCCGGTCAACGCCATAGACGGTTCCGGAAGGGCTTATCTGGCAGTGACTTCCAGTTTCCTGACCCAGACGATGGATGGTCTGGAAAGCCTTATTCAGATGCCTTTCGGCTGCGGTGAACAGAACATGATAATCCTGGCCCCCAACGTTTATATCACCAAATACCTAAAGGCCAGCGGCCAGCTTAAACCGGAAATAATGGCCAAATCCGAAAAGCTGATGTTGACCGGATACCAGCGCCAGTTGACTTACCGCCGTTCTGACAACAGCTTTTCTGCCTTTGGCCAGAGTGATGCTACCGGCAGTCTGTGGCTGTCAGCCTTTATACTGAAGTGTTTTTCAGAAGCCAAAGGGTTGATATACATTGACCCGGATGTACTTGAGCAGACCAAAAAATGGATACTTTCCAAACAAAATGGGGATGGTTCCTTCGATGCCGTCGGATTTGTGCATCACCAGGAAATGCTGGGTGGAATACAGGGCAAAACGGCGCTAACGGCTTATGTGGCGATTGCTTTAAAGACTGCCGGTGATATCAGCGGTGTCAATAAAGCGGCAGCCTACCTGGAAAAGCAACTGGCCGGCACAGATGACTCATATACTATTGCTTTACTGGCGTATGCCCTGGCCATGGCCGGCAGTCCGCAGGCGCAGGCTGGCTATGAAAAGCTCATGAAACTGGCCAAAGAAAACGAAAACGGCCTCTACTGGGGCAGTGATGAAATTGTACCGGCTGAAACCGGCGGACAGCAGCCTGGATTGCGAATGATGCCTCCCGTTAGACCCGGCCAGCGCACCACTTCAATTGAAGCCACTGCCTATGCCACACTGGCATTAATCAAGCAGGGCGATATTCTGAACGCATCAAGGGCCGCTAAATGGCTGGTTTCAAAACGCAATGCTTTTGGCGGCTACGGTTCAACTCAGGACACGGTAATGTCTTTACAGGCCTTGACTGAATTTTCCTCCGGCGTGCGGCCGGACGCGGATTTGACGGTTACCGTTCAATCTTCCCAAATGACTCAGAAAGTGACAATTAATGCCAGTAATTTTGACGTCTTGCAAATAATTGAATTACCGGTGAATGATACCTTTCAAGTCAGCGTTCAGGGCAAGGGAGAAGCTATCGGCCAGGTCGTTCGACGTTTTAACTTGCCGGCTGTCATCTCTCCTTCCAGCCCGGCTTTGTCAATCGATGTACAATATGATTCCACTGAAATTGCCGTCAATGACGAACTTAAGATCTCTGTTAAACTGGCTTTTAATCCTTCAGAAAAAATCGAAGCCGGGATGACGATACTGGATATTGCTATTCCTACCGGCTTTGCGGCAGTAAAAGAGTCAATAGAAAAATTAGTGTCCGGCCAACCGGTCATTAAACGTTTTGAAATTTCAGGGCGCAAGGTAATATTCTACCTGGATAACTTAAAGCCGGGTGACCGGCTTGCATTGGCCTTTAGTGCGCGAGCGCTATATCCGGTAAAGGCTAAAGGTGTTACTTCTCAGGCCTATTCTTATTACAAACCTGAAATCAGCTCACAATCCCTGGGCCAGGACGTCACAGTTAAATAGCTTGAGTAAAAGTTAAAAAAAAAGGAGAGCCCCTTCACCTTGAAGGGGCTCTCCTTTGTCTAATCTACCGTGCAAAGTTGGGTTCAATCAACCCGTAGTTGCCGTCCTTGCGTCGATATAAAAGATTGATTTTGTCAGAATCCTGGTTGAAAAACAGAAAGAAATCGTGAGAAAGCAACACCATTTGATCAGCCGCTTCTTCCACTGACATGGGTTTAATGTCAAACTTCTTGGTCTTAACGATTCTGGGGCCGTTTTCTTCGGGTTGAATTTCTGCTTCCAAGGGAGTTCCGGATATAACCGGCGCAGTACGAATGGATGCGGTTTTACGTTTTTGGGCATGGGGCTGTTTACCGCGGTAGTGTTCGATCTGACGCCCTAAGACTTCGACCGCTTTATCAATTGCGGTTTTCATATCCGGTCCTCTTTCCTCCGCTCGTAAAATAGTCCCGTGATTGTTGATTGTGACCTGAACGACTGAGCGTTGTTCAGGCGAACGGGTAGATTCCTCACTGACAACCACTTCGAATGATGTTATCTTGTTCAGGTATTTGTCAGCTTTTCCCAGCTTTTTGTTAATATATTCACGTACTTTGGGTAGAACGTCCAGGTTTTTTCCAGTAATTAGTATTTCCATAATTTCCTCCTCCCTTTCATTATATCTCTCTGGCTAATGCCAGAGCATAAACAGGACCGCTTCCGGCCTGTTTTAATACCTCAGAGCAGGCATCCAGCGTGGCGCCGGATGTGGCTACATCATCAATCAGAAGGACCGGTCTCCCCGGACTCGAAAAACGTTCACAGATAAAAGCCCCTTTCACATTTCCATGCCTTTCAGACAACGAACGAGTCTGAGCCTGGGGAATCACATACTTAACGCGTTTAACCTCGTCATCTAACATGCTAAGATTCATCCGGCGGCTAATTTCTTTAGCCAGCAGAGAGGACTGATTGTAACCTCTTTCTTTAAGGCGCCTGGGATGTAACGGCACCGGAACAACCACCTCCACCGGTAAGGGGGTATGCTGCAGAAAATTCTGTAAAATGAGGCCTAACGGCTCAGCCAGAGCGCGCAGGTTTTTATACTTGAACTGGTGAATAATCTGGCGAGTCAATCCTTCAAAACGCAAAGGTGAGCGTATACACTCAAATGAAGGTGTCCAGGTCACACAGGTTGGACACAAAATGCTGCTGGCTTGCGGCCGTCCACAACGCGGACAAACGGGATTAACGATGGGTGTAAGAATTTTTTGACAAGTGCCACAAACCAAATCACCT
>DATIKD010000175.1:0-9157 GCA_035477965.1 Dehalococcoidales bacterium
TTAGTTATATAGAAATATTTACTGCAATGCCTTATGAACTGGCAATATAATGCTCTAAATTGCCGCATATCACAGTCGAACGTTGGTGTAAAGCGGCAAATGAGCCGATAATTCCTACAAATATTGATTAATACGTCCGGCTATTAGAGTTACGGTCGTACCACCGCAATTCGTAGAGTTTAAGTTCAGAGATAAAAATTACTAATTATGCACATTGTTAAAAATTGACAATAATTAACAGACTGTTGTATAGTTAGACAACGGTAAGCGTTTGCCGCATACGAGGAAAACAGTGAGTTTTGAATCGCCTAAAGAAATTGAGCGCAAAATTCTCGCCATCCTGAAAGTCTTAAGTAATCTGCAGAAACCGGCCGGATCAGTTATTATCGCCAAAGAACTCAAAATCATGGGAGTTGATTTATCTGAACGGGCCATCCGATATCATCTAAAACTTACCGATGAACGCGGATTCACGCGCCTGGTAACCGAACGTGACGGTCGCGTCATTACCGATAAAGGCCGGCGTGAAATAGAACGCGCCATGGTGAATGACAAAGTAGGTTTTGCCATATCTCGCATCGAACGCTTATCTTTCCTTTCCAATTTCGATTTTGAAAAACGCGCCGGCAATGTGCCGGTAAATATTTCTTTCTTTCCGGAAGAGAAATTCCTGGCGGCTTTGAAAGCCATGGAGGAGATATTTGAAAAAGGATATTGCGTCAGTACTCTGGTAGCTTTTGCCAGAGGCGGACAGTTCATCGGCAATCTTTTGGTGCCATCCGGGATGATGGGGTTGGGTACTATCTGCAGCATAATCACTAACGGCGCCCTTCTAAAAGCCGGCGTGCCGATGGATTCCAGGTTTGGGGGCATTATGCAAATGGTTAATGAAAGACCTATCCGTTTCACTGAAATCATCCATTATAATGGGTCTTCGCTGGATCCATCAGAAATATTTATCAAAGCCGGCATGACTACCGTAACCGCCGCAGCTACCACAGGAAATGGTGAAATACTGGCCAACTTCAGGGAAATACCCGCCATTTGTCAGCCGGTGGCAGTCAAAGTAATAGAGGGACTGAAACAGGCCGGATTCAGCGGAGTATTGTCTTTCGGGGATACCAGTGCACCGGTTTGTGAAATTGCAGTTGATTTAAACAAAATAGGCATTGTATTAGTCGGCGGTTTAAATCCGGTTGCGGCGGCTGCCGAACAGGGTTTTCCGTCCATCATTCACAGTATGAGCACCGTGGTGGACTATAACGTTTTAGTTTCTTATAAAGAAGTCATGAAACGTTTCGATTTGAGAGAAAGATTGTCAGTTTATGACTAACAAGGAGTTCCCGGATTGAGTAAAGTAAAAATAATCCCTTGCCTGGATATCAAAGACGGCCGGGTGGTTAAGGGAATCAATTTCGTCAATTTGAAGGATGCCCGTGATCCGGTAGAAGCAGCAGCGGCTTACTGTCAACAGGGAGCGGATGAACTGGTCTTCCTGGATATATTTGCCACTGTAGAAAACCGGGGTTTACGCCGGGAGTGGTTAAAGAATGTGGTGAAGGTAACTACCATTCCACTGGCAGTAGGTGGGGGAATAAACAGCCTGGAGGATATGGAGGAACTATTAAACATGGGGGTAGCCAAAGTATCCATTAATACGGCGGCAGTGAAAAATCCCCAATTAATCCGGGATGCCGCTAAAAAGTTTGGTTCACAACGCCTGGTGGTGGCGATTGATGGCAGAAAGAATGCGCTGGGCAGCGGGCGGACCCGTTTGGAAGTGGTGGTTAAATCCGGAGAGCAGTCCACCGGCCTGAATATTGTAGCCTGGGCCAAACAGGTAGAAAAATCCGGAGCGGGAGAAATTTTATTAACCAGCAAGGATGCTGACGGTACTAAAGCCGGATATGATATCGAGATGACTCGCGCAGTGGCAGAAGCGGTGCAGATTCCGGTTACGGCCTCCGGTGGCGCCGGGACGCTGGAACATCTTTACCAGGGTGTTGTGGAGGGCAAAGCTTCCGCAGTGCTGGCGGCTTCTATATTCCATTTCGGGGAAATCTCAATTCCCGAAGCTAAAAAGTATTTAAAAGCCAGAGGTATACCGGTTTATTTATAGAGTAATTTAGAATTTATAATCGAATAAAAATATTTAAGGAGAAAATTCAGATGCCAGAAACCAAAAAAGTTGCTAAAGCCGTGGTAGACAATAATCCGTTTGCAATCGTCCACCAGCAGATTGATGACTGTGCCGCCATTTTAAAATTATCACCTGAAGTGACTGCCTTTTTAAAGAGTCCCTTAAGAGAGCTGAGTGTCTCTTTGCCTGTCCGCATGGATAATGGTAAGGTCAAAGTATTCCAGGGTTTCAGAGTACAATATAACGATGCCCGCGGCGTCGGGAAAGGCGGCATCCGTTTCCATCCGGAAGAGACCATTGATACTGTACGCGCCCTGGCCGCCTGGATGACCTGGAAATGCTCCTTAATGGATTTACCGCTTGGCGGAGCCAAAGGCGGCATTGTCTGTAATCCTAAAGAGATGTCAGCCGGAGAACTGGAAAGATTGAGCCGAGCCTATGTTAGGGCGGTATTTCCCTTTATCGGTCCGGAGAAAGACGTGCCGGCCCCGGATGTCTATACCACCCCGCAGATTATGGCCTGGATGACGGACGAGTATTCCGTTATTGCCGGCAGACCCCAATTTGGTGTATTTACCGGCAAACCGCTCAACATGGGTGGCTCAGCCGGACGCGGTGATGCCACAGCCAAGGGCGGCATGTACACTATTCGTGAGGCCGCCAAAGCTATGGGCATTGATCTGAAAAAAGCCACAGTCGCTATTCAAGGTTATGGCAACGCCGGTTATTTTGCCGCCAAACTGGTTAAGGAAATGTTCGGCAGTAAAGTGGTTGCGGCCTGTGACAGCCAGGGAGGTATCTATTGTGAAACAGGCATCGATCCTTTCAAAGCTTATCAGTGCAAAGAAGAATCCGGCTCAGTCTGCTCAATGAAAAATGTGGAAAAAGTAAATAATGAAGAAATTTTGAAGCTGGATGTGGATATCTTGATTCCGGCGGCCATCGAGAACGTTATTACTGATAAAAATGCTGCCCAGGTAAAAGCTAAAATCGTGGCCGAACTGGCTAATGGTCCCACTACTCCCGCAGCGGATGCCATCCTTTATAAAAACGGCGTGCATGTCATCCCCGATTTTTTGTGCAATGCCGGCGGGGTGACAGTTTCCTACTTCGAAATGGTACAGAACGCCTACATGTATTACTGGGATGCGGCTGAAGTCTACGAAAAGCTTGACAAGCGTATTTCCTCGGCATATCATTCCGTTCTGGATACCAGCCGGCAATACAAAATAAACATGCGTCAGGCGGCTTATGTGGTTTCTGTCAAAAGAGTGGTTGATGCCATGAAGACCCGAGGCTGGATTTAGTTACCAGAAACAATAATCAAGGTTTTAAGCTCGAAATGCGGGGCGGTTCTTTTTGAAACCGCCCCGTTTATTTTAGACACCAACATTTCAAGCACTTTACCTGTTATCGGAGATAAGCCGCGCAAGTTTTGTTCACGGTAGTTTTTATTTGGAGATTATATAAAGTAAATGTTTTGCCCGGGATGTCGCGGTATACATCGCCTGTTCACACCAGCGCGGATCACTATTATCCACATCCAGCAAAATAACGGCATCTGATTCACAACCTTTGAATTTCATATAAGTGTGATAGTAAATTACGTTAGGTTGCTTGAGAGGTTTATCGCTGATTGTATAATTTCCCAGCCGGTTGTCCTGGGCCAGACAGGTTTTAGCCAGTGAGTGTCCTCCCAAAATAACTATCTGTTCCGGTTGCAGTCCACCATTTTCAATTAACTCATTCAGGATATCTCGTAGATAGCGGCGTCTTTGTCTTTCAGTTACTCCGCTGTATTGATAAACCTGTGCGCCCTCCGGCGCGCCTTCCAATAAACGCATCTCGCGTGAGGTATAAGTTTTAACCCGGTGAAATATATTACCGGTATTCCGGCAATTATCCTTCAATACGAAAGTGTTGTGACGGTTTGGCAGTTCCATTTCAGTCTGGAAAAGATTCTGGTCCGGATCGTAAAAAATGTAGTAATAACTGTCGGGCTGACGCAACTCTTCAATGGTGACCCAGTAATCTGTTCTGAAATCCTGACCCTCATCCACAATTATGCCACCATATTTCAGGGGATATTGGCGGATAAACTCAGCAAAGGCCTCGGGGATATCCCTTTCCCAATAAGTCTGGTTACCGGTATTTTCCGGCAACCGGCCAGCGGAGTTCAAAACCTGGATACAGAAATCGTGATAGGTTGAAGCCGTTATGCCGGGTTGATCCTTCACGCTCGCAGCCAGTTTTTCCCCCAAAAGCTGGTTGAAAGCTAATAGCAAAACCTTTTTTCCTTCTGAAGCCAGTTCACGGGCTTTTTTCACAGCCATCAGGGTTTTACCCGAACCAGCGCAACCCTGTATCAATACCTGTTTGTGATTTTGAATAAAATCCAGCATTCGGCACTGGTTTTGAGTCAAGGCTAAAATCTTTTGCTCATCTTTTTGGACATTACTGTGCAACTTGACCGTGTATTCACAGAAGGGCACTAAAGTTTGATGGATACGATCAATAGTTAGCCGGTCCTGAACTATCGGCGTCCTTTGCTGGAAGCTCAGCATTATCTTAACTATTGCCTTTTCTATTACCGCCAGATCTTTAGCCGTAAGACAAATAGCCGGATCTGCTCCGGAGGGTAGATTGCGAATATTTTCAGTGATATCCGGAAAACAGACCGCGTGGCTGAAATTCACCGGTGGACTATATCCTAATTTCCGTGTCAGGAAGGCCTGTAACTGGTGTTTGGCTGTCGAGGCCTGCTCAAAGGGATTTTTCGGCAAAGGCAAACCGTTCTGGAACCAGACTGATTGCGCCCCGTCAAATTTGATTTCCCCGCTCTTCACTTCCAATACCAGCAACCCATGTTCAGCAGAAAATATGAGGAAATCAATTTCACCTTCGATAAATTTGTTTTGCAGATTGGTAGTAAATAGATTGAAAGAATGAAATACGGTAAAACTGTCATTCAGGCTCTGCTTTAAGACAGGAAAAAGCTTTTTTTCAGCCTGGCTTCGAGTATCCTCTGGTATGATAGCTGGAATCATTCGAGCCATATTTTCCTCAGTAATGTATTAGATGAATTATTTTAGTAATTAGAAATCAGGCTAACTGTGAAGTTCATTTCTTCTAGTTCGATTATTCAGCGTTATTCCGCATTTTACATTGGCTGTTTTCAGAAGTCGAAGGCTATAACCGGAGCATGGCTTGCATGGTTGCTTAAAGTTTACTATATCCTCCGGTAAAAACCCATGAAAACTATATCAGTGCCATGGTTTAACGCAACCCGGCCTTAACCATTCCATCAATTTTTGGCTTTGGGTGAAACCATTCCGCCGCCGCCATGGCCAAATGGCCGGCAATCCAAAAGGATAAAAGGTTTAACGACTTTAGTAATAGTCAGAGGATTATGAGGCAGCCCGGCTGGGATCACGACCGCCGTGGGTTGTGTAACCATATGTTTTTCCATTTCTTCACCGAGCGATACTTCAACTTCTCCGCCTAGCTGGCTGAGGTCATCAGTATCCACACCCAGGAAAAAGAGAATCTCCGGCTGGGGATGTGTATGTGGGCGTGTTGGGTCGGGATCAAATCGATAGGGCGCCTTTTTCAAACTCTCATACAAAAGTAGAAATTCAAAGTCGACATTGGGATTACGCAGAAAGGTGAGATACCCTCCGGAATCATCGCGGTTGGCAGGGCCGTAATGCCAGGAACCTTTACGCTGATATGAAGCAGTAATTACTTTACTGCGGTGTTTGGCGCCCCAGCCGGCAAATTTCTCCTGCTCAGCAACATCTTCAGCCGCCGGACTGGCACTCCAGGAGGGAGCGCAGGAAACCTGAAACATGATAAACCTTCTGTCCATACGGGTAATTGAAGCCGGAAAATGGGGTAGTCCGCGCGGTATAAAGACGGCGGAGGAGGTGGTGGCAATATGTTTTTCCTTTTCATCCCCCATAAAATATTCGATTTCTGCGCCCAGATTGCCGATGTCATCCATATCCGCACCCATCCACATGATGACCTGGTTGAAATCATGCTTATGGGTACTCTCAATTCCTTCATTAATCTTGCCGGCTGCCCAGAAAGTACCGAATTGTATATCTACCTCAAGACCAAAGAATTCACTGTTAAGTTTAGCCCCTTGTCGAAACGAACCAGCACCGTAATCCTGAAAAGGTATAGACTTGACATAATGTCCATATTTACCAGCCGACATTTAATTTTCTCCTTATCCTCGACCCGAATATTATCATCTATGATCAATATTTTTGTAATCGATTAGCGTTTTAGATATTATATACATATATTGGTTTAAATATCATTAAGTATTTTTGAGGAGAGCGAGTATGGAAGAGAAAATCGTATATTTTGAACAACCCGGCAAGGAACATACCGAAGCGACCTTAAAACTGGCTTTGGAGCGGGCTCGCGCGCGGGGAATCAAGAAGGTGGTTTTGGCTTCAACCTGGGGAGATACTGCCAGAGCGGCCGCCGAACGCTGGTCCGGCACCGGAATAAAAATAATTGTGGTACCGCATCAATTTGGATTCATGTTTGAAACCAAACAGCATTTTCCTGAAGAACTGGTGAATGACCTGGAGAAAGCGGGACATAAAGTCCATTTTGCCAGTATGCTTTTCCATTCTGAAGATTTATTGCAGAACAACGCATCCAGAGGAATTGCCAATATGCTGAGGACTTTTTGCCAGGGTATGAAGGTAGTGGTCGAGATTATTTTAATGGCGGCAGACGGGGGTCATGTTTTGTCCGGTGAACAGGTTGTAGCCGTTGCCGGAACCGGACGAGGAGCGGATACAGCCGTAGTTGCTTATGCCGCCTCATCAAATCATATTGGTGATCTGCATGTTACAGAAATTATCTGCAAACCGTTACAGACTAAACAATTTGGGCCCGGCGGTCCGCCTCCGGCTCCACCCAAATAAAAATAAAAAAAGGGCGCTGGTGAGATCAGCGCCCTTTTTTTAAACCGTAAATATTTCTGCCAGCCGGACTATCAAGCAGGCCTTTCTTCAAATTCGGTTGAACCTTCCTGGCTGTAATTTTTTAGAAATAAGAAAAGGGGCAGAGCAAGTGTACCCAGAGCCGCCCAGACAAAAAAAGGCCATTGTAGTCCAAAAACAGCCGTAGAGTTTCCCAACGGCGGGGCGATGCAGGCACCTATCATACCCAGAGAACTCATAAGTCCCATGGCGGTGCCGATATAGGTAATACCTATGCCGGGGGTTTCCAGCAGCATCACGTTGGCCAGAGCCGGAGTGGCAGAACGCATAAAAGAGCTGATAATCAAAACCGGCCACAGCCAGACAGAATCGACCAGAGGAATCAATACAAGACTGATAACATGCACTATCACCGAAAGCAAAAGGATTTGTTTATAAGCCCGAAAGCGGGATGCCAGCAAAACCATAGGAATTGAACCTACCATTCCGGCGGCGTTAATGACGGTTACGGCCGTATCCGAAAGGGCGGCAGAGTGCCCGATATCGCGCAAATACATGGGCAGGTAACCCATCAATCCCATTAGACTGCCCCAGAGTGTCAGAGAGATTAACCCCAGAATCCAGACCTGGCGGAATTTTATCACTTTGGAAAACGATTGACGCAGAGGAATCTGGGAGATTTCGCCATGTTGTGACTCATGTTTTTGGGGTTCACGGCCGGTCAAGGCCCAAAGTATACCCACCAGAACGGCCGGGACTGCCAGCACGAACAGAACGTTCCGCCAGCCTCCCAGCCAGGGAGACAAAACGGTAGCGCTGAGCATCGTTGCAAACATCGATCCTACTGAGAGGGCAACATTGATCAAGGCATTAACAAAACCAACCTGCCTGGAAGGAAACCATAAAGCCGCCGCTTTGGGGACGATACTGGGAAGCATGGCAGCCATGAGGCCGAACAGAAACATACTTCCCGCCATAGTCAGAAAGTCAATGGATAACCCTCTTACAGCCGAAAATAGGCCGGCCAGGATACATACTACTGAAAGGGTCTTGCGGATACCAAAGCGGTCGACCAGCAGCCCTCCCAACAAGCCTACGAATATCCCGGCTAGTGGGTCCATCCCCCAAATTGTGCCGATGGAAAAAGTGCTGAGTTGCAGGTCAGTAGCGATTTCTTTAAAGAGTACCGGCATGGAATTGCGTTCAGCGCCGGTAATCCAGCCGTAGGTGAACATGGCCATGGCCAGAATATACCATTTGTAGTTGGGATTAAGTATTGTCTTAACCAATTTTTTCCTGCTTAAATGGAAACGATTGATATTATTAAAGCAAAAAATATGACACGTTCATAGAGCCGTGTCAAAATCATTATAGCATAATCGTATTAAGTATATCTTGTTACGATATATGGTCGGCAATACTTTCTACTCCAGTTTCTTCACCCCGATAAGGATAAAAGCTCTCTTGGGGCGCCGGAAAGACAAAGGTTATTCTGTAGAGTTAAACCCCTCCTCCAGATGCTTCGGCCTCGCCTCTCGAGGCTTCCAGCATGACACTTTGTTTTCACACCCTGATATTGAAAAATCAAGGTATTATCATAATAATCAGTTTTAACCCAGGCTCGTTACGGAATTTTATTTTAGACAAGAGTGATAACGCATATTGAAAATTTTGCAATTATTGCGTAGACTATGAACAACAAGTAAGTAACATATATGACGCTTCTGGTTATTAAGGCAAATGAATCTCTTTTCGGCTTCAAAATACCATTATATGATCATGGTAATATTTTGAGTAAACTGGTCCAGGTTAATTTTTAAACACACAGACAGATTCAGAAAACAGCTATAATAAGTAAATAAACCAGAAACATTATTAAGAGGAGGGTTCAATGGAATTCATCGAAGTTCTGAAATCAAGGAGAAGTATCCGGGCATTCAAGAAGGATCCGGTCCCGCAGGCGTTATTAAAGCAAATAATGGAAGAAAGCGTCTGGGCGCCCTCTTGGGCCAATACTCAACCCTGGGAGTTTGTGGTGGCGACTGGCAGC
>DATIKD010000176.1:0-5499 GCA_035477965.1 Dehalococcoidales bacterium
GGAAAAATTTTCGGGAGTTTACAATAGTCCTATTTTGAAGGAAATTTTACCTTTTCCCTACACACTGATCAAGTTTGTCAGAGTACGACTAGGGTTCATGACTCAGACGGGTAATCCGAAGTCTATCCGAAGAGTAGATGACCTTACCCGGCCGGATGTAATGATCATCAATCGCCAGGAAGGGTCCGGTTCGAGGGGGCTTTTACACCGGCTCATGAACGATGCAAAGATAACATCGCCTGATATTAGAGGACACGATTACTTTGTGAGTAACCATATGGAAATCGCCAGGGTTGTTCGCACCGGTTTGGTTGATTGCGGTATAGGTGTTGAAGCGGCTGCCAGGATTAGCGATTTGAGTTTTGTACCGATATGTGAAGAGCCCTATGATCTGGTTATTCCGAATCACTTTTTAGATTTGCCCGCTGTATCAACACTATTGGATATACTGAAAAGCCGTGAACTTATCTCACATGTGGAAGCACTGGGCGGGTACGACGCCATTTCAATCGGAACCTACTACAACTAAAAATAAACTACCCCACCATTTTGTCCAGATGTCCTGTTAAGTGTTTTGTGTGAAATTGCCCTGCCTTAAGTTGCGCCTAAATGAAGTACTAGAGTGCCCAATTTAGCCAGCGTTAGCATAACCGGTTGAGAATTTCAGTAATTTTGGGAGGCTGGCGGCGTACAAGTTATAACCCAGCCTGACTATCATGACTGCGGCCTGACCCAACCCGGAAGCTAACCGGTGCGCAGAGCTGACAGGGTTATCGCTTCATGAAAGAAATACCTGCAGTGTTGAAAAACCGGCTGTGTTTTCAGTCAAAATAACAAAACCTGGTAACGGGACAGAAAACAAACCTTCATCGCTTAAACTCAAGGCCGCAGTTAACGCAAAAAAACAATCGGCAAGATTGACTTAAACTCCGAAATGTCTTATAACTTTGTTTATTACATTATATTTGCTGAAGAGAGTGGAAGCTCCTCTTTTTTCCTGAAGTGATTTAATGCTTTTAGCACTTATTATTTTTGTTGCCTCCATTGCCCTGGTAATTATACGGCCGAGACCTTTTAACGAAGCCACTGCTGCCGGTCTGGGCGCAGTGGTCATCGTTATTGCCGGCATCGTCTCACCCGTGCAGGTCTGGAGTGTTTTCCTGGACAATTTGAATGTCCTGTTATTTTTCCTGGGTTTGATGGTTGTCAGCATCGTAGCTGAAAAAGCCGGATTCTTCGAATGGTGCGCCCAGAAAACGGTAAAAATAGCCGGAGGCAAGGGACCGGTATTGCTGGCCGCAGTATTTGGTTTAGGCACTGTCATCACGGCCTTTTTCTCCAATGACGCCACCGCCCTGATCCTGACGCCGATAGTATTCACACTGGTGACCCGCCTGAAGCTAAATCCTTTACCTTATGTCTTTGCCTGCGCTTTTATCGCCAACGCCGCTTCCATGCTTTTACCGGTCTCCAATCCGGTTAACCTGCTGGCAGTAGAAGAATTCAACCTGAAACTAGGCGACTATCTTAAACACTTGCTTATCCCCAGCTTAATTGTCATCAGCCTGACCATCGGCCTTTTTATGCTGGTTTTCCGTAAAAGCATCTTCACTGTTTCAGGCGAAAAACTGGACCAGACCCCCGTTAAAATTGATCGCTTTTTTATTTGCACAAGCGGCTTTTTAGCTCTGACTGCTTTGGGATACATAATCGTGTCAATTTACGGTCAGCCTCTGTTTTATCCGGCCGTGGGTGGCGCCGTTCTTTTGGTGACAGGAGCCTTTACCTTCCGTCGGATAAACATCGGTCAGGTTTACCGCGGTATTTCATGGTCGATTTTTCTCTTTATTTTTGCCCTGGGGGTACTGGTTAAAGGACTGCAAAACAGTGGAGTCATTCAGTTATTGACGGATAAACTGGTTGAATTAACTGCCTACGGGCCGTTGCAGGCCCTTTTTTCTGTGACGTTGGGGACCGCATTGGGCTCCAACTTAATTAACAACTGGCCCATGATGATGGTTTCAGTGGCCAGTCTTGAAAATCTGGCGAATCAGGGGGCTGGACTTAATCCGGTCCTGATTTACGGGGCGATCATGGGGGCTGACCTCGGACCTAACATCGCCGTTCTGGGTTCGCTTTCTTCCATGTTGTGGTTATCCTTGCTCCGAAAACGGGGGCTGGATATTCATCCTCTGCAATTTTTGAAACTGGGCTTGATAGTCACACCGGTTGCCCTTATTATAGGAGTATTGGCCCTTTATTTATGCAGTATCTGGTGGGGCTAATTCATCGAAGGAATCAGCCGGCAGACCAACGAACCAAAGTACCTCGAATCATGCTCGCTGACCACCGGAGTAATCGGTTATGAAAGTAATTGGTGTAACAGGGTTGAACGGCTCAGGCAAAGACGAGATTCTGCGTTACCTTAATAATAAATATGGCATGCCCTGCATTTCTCCCAGCGACATAGTGCGTGAAATTGCCGAAGGCGAGGGGCTCCAACTGGACCGTGAGAGCCTGGACCTGTTTGCACTGCAACATTTTGAATTTCACGGCGAGGGCTTCTTTTTAAAACTGGTAATAGAAACGATCAAAAACCAGAACCGACCAGTTTACGGAATAAGCGGCATACGTTTTCCGCAGGATGTAACTCTACTTCGCGCTGCTTTCCAGCAGGATTTCCTGTTAATCAAGGTCGTGGTCAGCGATGACCGGGTGCGTTTTACCAGGATGATGGCCGAAGGCAGTCAGCGTTATAAACTGACCTTCACCCGTTTTATGAAACATGACCGGGCTGACCAGAAGTCTTTCCGGATCCGGAAAACTTTGCAAATGGCCGATGCTGCCATAATTAATGACAGCACCATTGAGAACCTTCATAATGAAATAGAAAAACTGGTCAAAGAACGGGGAATATTTTGATTAAACAGGGTTGCTGAATACCTGTACGTATGGAGAAAAGGATGAACAAAAAAGAATTAGCCCGTAAAATTTATGCCGTTTCACACATCACTGGAACTTTCAAATTGCGCTCCGGGCAAATTTCCGATCGATATTTTGACAAATATCTATTTGAAGCCAAGCCTGACCTGCTGGCCGAGATAGGTGAAAGAATGGCCGAACTGGTCCCGAAAGGCACGGATGTTTTAGCCGGTCTGGAACTGGGCGGCGTTCCTCTGGCGGCGGTAATTTCACTTAAAACCGGCCTGCCGGCGGCTTATGTGCGGAAAGTAGCCAAAAACTACGGCACCTGCAAATTGGCCGAAGGGGCTGAGGTCAAGGGCAAGAAGGTCTGCGTGATCGAGGATGTGGTAACTACCGGCGGGCAGATAATTCTTAGCGTTAACGAATTACGCAAGCTGGGCGCTATTGTAAAAGATGTAATCTGTGTCATACAGCGCGGCGCGGATAGCAAAGCTATGTTGGCTAAAGAAGACCTGAATCTGATTCCCCTGTTTACGATGGAAGAACTGGAAGCCAATAAATAATCCGGCCGTCATTTTTATCTGTATTTTCGAATTTATGAACTTCAGAATAGAATGACCACTCGGGCTATTTCACCGCGTGGTTGTCTATTTTATTATCCAGTTTCATATTTAAGCAAATCCAGATAGAAACATAACATGATGTCATCCCGGGAAAACTTTGAGTTAATGTATTTATGGAAGTTTATTTCACCCAGCTCACAACCCTGGTGTACATAAAACTCACAGGCCGGCACATTGGTGTTCTGGGTTTCTATTTTTAGCTGGGTACAACCATGTTGTTTGGCCCAGATTGCGGCATACTGGAAGAGCCGGGTGCCGGCGCCCCCGCTCCGGTATTCAGGTTTAACCCGAATGTCCCACAGCAGAGCCAGGTCGGCGCGCCCATCCAGCAAATGTACCTCCGGATAATTTGCAACCACCACCGCTCCACCCCTGACTTCTTTGTTTTCAATCCAGAAAAAAACCCGCCAGTTGTCCATTTTGAAAATTTTTAGCCAGTCCGAGGGTTTTTCTTCAGCATCATAGTCTTTGACGTAAGGCGGCGAAACCCTGATTTTTTGCCATATAAAACCTCCCAGGCCTGAATCCACAATCTTGATTTCATACTTTGAATCAACCGTGAAGCTGATAGGTATCTTCTCGTACTCAACCAATATTTTCCGGCTTACTGGAAAGATTTCAATACTCACTGAATTTTTCCATAAAGTCCTTCATTTCAGTCAGCCCGGCTAGTTCCGCCAGCGAGTCAGGTCTGGTTTCTGCGCCCAGATCAAAAATCCCAAAAGACACTAAAACACACCTTCCCCGCTCAGCCCGCGGACCAACAAATAGAGCGCCTCTTCACAACCATTCGATGACCCTATACATATTGTCATAAGCCTGGCCGAAGTTTGTATTGGCGCTGGCATATCTATATTTTAGATTGGTCATGCTCCTGATAAAACCGGCTCTATCCTGCTTTTGCACCATTTCGGCCCATTTCTGGGCATGCATTTGAAACAATTGCTCCATTTCCTGAACATACGGCAAACGCATTTGCAGTGTAGCATACAATTCCGGATCTTCAGAAACCACGCTTTCCACCAGTGTGGTCAGCACCCGGTAAGTTGTGCCTCCCACAGCTTTTAGTTCCGGCAGTTTTCCGATGTCCATAAGAGTATCCGCCGCCACAATCGAGATGAAATGAGACAGGCCCAGGACTACGGACATCATTTCATCATGTTTCTGAGGGCTCATTACAGTTACCCGCGCCCCGTGAGTTTGCAGGAACTTAAACACTTTTTCGGCCAGCATTTTTTCTTTTTCTGTAGTTGGAGTCAGAACAAAATTTTGACCGGCCAGGCTTTTAGCCCCCGGGCCAAAGAGCGGATGGGTACCCAGTATCTGTGCTTGCGGCAGATACCGGTGCATAACTTCCACCGGAGTCTCTTTGATTGAAGTGACATCCACTACGATCTGGTCCGGAAGGACCGCCGGAGCTATCTCTCTAACCGCTTCCTCAAAGCTATCGATATTGACGGAAATTATGACAGCATCGGCCATTTTAACCGCTTCCTGGGATGAAGCAACGGCCGCATTGTATTCATCCTGCAGGTTGGCCAGGGCTTCCTGGTCCTTATCGGCCAGAATGATTTCGTGATTTTCCTGCTGTAAGAAGCGGCATAACCAGCGGCCCATTTTACCCGCTCCGCCGATAATCGCAATTTTCATTTCCAGTTATCCTGCCACTAACATAATTTCATTAAGTTGAAGGCTATATCTGTTTGTTCTTTTATATGCCCTTCCCGTCCCTGTCACCGGATGCATCTACCTGTTATAAGTTAAAGGTTTCCGGTGAAATAGGCTTAACAGCCTCGGGATGTCCATATTTAGTTTTCTCACATCCGACACTTCAAATCACTGCTATCCAAAATCTTTACGGAACGATTGAAAACTTTGTTTAAATCTTCCTTTCTGGTTGTAAAAGGTTATTCCATGGGTTTGCCCCCTTCTCCAGATCCTTCAGCCTCGC
>DATIKD010000177.1:0-1617 GCA_035477965.1 Dehalococcoidales bacterium
TTCAATATCATCGGAGACCGATTTGATGGTGCGGTGAATAAAGCGAGTCAGATCCTGTTCAGCTTTCTGGTTTTCTTCGGCTGATGTAGATGGTCCAAGATGATATCCGTCCATGACCAGACTCCAGACGCGGTTCAACCAGCGGTATACGCCGCTGATGCTGGTATCGTTCCAGTCTCCGCCTCTCTCCCAGGGCGCCAGGAACATCAAGTAGGCTCGAACGGTATCTGCTCCCAGGTTACCCACATAGTCATCAGGATTAACCACGTTACCGCGGGATTTACTCATTTTCATATGCTGAGAAATGATGGTGCCCTGATTGAAGAGCCTCAGGAAAGGTTCATCGAAACCCACCAGACCAATGTCCCGGATGGCTTTGGTAAAAAAGCGGGCATAGAACAGATGCATTACGGCATGTTCGGCGCCGCCGGTATACAAATCCACCGGCAGCCAGTATTTGACTTCCTCCGGGTTAAAAGGCGCATTGACAGCGCCGGGGCTGGCATAACGGAAAAAATACCAGGAAGAGCACATAAAGGTATCCAGGGTATCTGTTTCACGTTTGGCCGGTCCGCCGCATTCAGGACAAGCCGTGTTGACAAAACCGGCATGATATTTTAACGGTGATTCGCCGGTAGGTTTAAATTCTGCATCCTCCGGCAATTTGACCGGCAGGTCTTTTTCCGGAACCGGGACAGTACCGCATTTGGCGCAATAGATGATGGGTATGGGGGCTCCCCAGTAGCGCTGGCGGGAAATCAGCCAGTCACGTAATTTATAGGTTACGGTGGCCTTACCCCAGCCCTTTTGTTCCAGATATTCGGTCACAGCCCGGATGCCTTCCTGATTGGGTAAACCGTCAAACTGATGGGAATTGACCATCCGGCCGTCACCCACGTAGGCTTCTTTCAGTTCCTGACCGTCCCAGTCCGGAGCGGCAATCACCACTTTGACCGGCAAACCATATTTTTGGGCAAAAGCGAAATCGCGTGAATCATGGCCGGGCACCGCCATAACTGCACCGGTGCCGTAGCTGGTCAACACGTAGTCGGCAATCCAGACAGGGATTTTCTCCCCTGTCAACCGGTTAAGCGCGTAAGCTCCGGTAAATACGCCATCTTTCTCTTTTTCAGTGGAAAGACGCTCTATTTCGCTCTGATGCCGCGCCTTATCCACATATCCATCAACCTGATTTTTTCTTTCTGCAGTGGTAATTTTGGCCACCAGAGGATGTTCCGGCGCCAGCACCATGAAGGTGACCCCGAATACCGTGTCCGGCCGGGTGGTAAAGATTTTTATTTCCTTATCAGACTCTCCCGGAATCTCCAGGCCGAAAGATATTTCGGTACCTTCGCTGCGGCCCACCCAGTTTTTTTGCATTAGTTTGATCCGTTCCGGGAAATCCAGCCCGTCATGCTTCATCAATTCATCGGCATAACGGGTGATGCGGAAAAACCACTGCTCCAGATCACGCCGCGCTATTACTGAATCGCATCTTTCACAAAAACCGTTAACCACCTGCTCATTAGCCAGCACGGTTTGACAACTGGGACACCAGTTCACCGGTGCTTTGGTGCGGTAGGCCAGTCCGGCCTCATAGAATTTCAGAAAGAACCA
>DATIKD010000178.1:0-2462 GCA_035477965.1 Dehalococcoidales bacterium
CACAATCCCGCTCGTCAGGTCAAGACGGCTAATCTCAATATAATAATCCTCTGAGTAATTGTCCAATGTCCCATTCTCCTAACTGACATTTTCCCTTAACAGTTAACTACTGACATAATCGTATAACAATAACAAAACCTGGCAGGCAGGTTGACTTAAACAGGTTCAATTGCTATAATCGGTGTATTTTGTGAGGTGTGTTACTGTCAGAAAACGCTAAACTATCTGCCACAACGGCGCGTCTGGGTACAGATCCGCTGCCCAAATTGTTACTCCGGTTAAGCCTGCCAAGCATTGTTTCCATGATTGTCATTTCCCTTTATAACCTGGTAGACGCCATCTGGTTGGGCCAACTGGGTTATCAGGCTATAGCCGTGGTGACTGTCTTCATGCCTTTTTTTATTGTCTGTATGGCCATCGGAGTCGGCATCGGCATCGGTGTTAACGCGCTATCCTCCCGCAATTTCGGAGCCCAGGACCCGGAAGGAGCTAACCGCGCCACCGGACAGGCTTTCTTCCTGTGCATGATCATGGGATTTGTCCTGATGCTGGTTGCCAACCTTTTCCCCCGCGAGATTCTGCTGATTTGCGGCAGCACTGAGGATCTGCTGGAAATGGGTGAACAATATCTCAGGATTTTTGGTTTCGGTCTGCCGTTTTTCCTTTTTGTCGCTGTCAGCCGCAATATATTCATGGCTTCAGGCGAGGCTATTAAACCCATGTTTTTCATTATCTTTGCTCAGGTGGCAAATATCATTCTGGATCCCCTTTTCATTTTTGGTCTGGGTCCGTTCCCGGAGATGGGGGTAGCCGGTGCAGCCATGGCCACTGCGCTAGCTTCAGGACTGGGTGCAATGCTGGCTCTTTGGTATATCCTGAGCGGCAGAACTCCTTACCGTTTGCGTTTTCATCATCTAAAGCCGAGTGCCAAAACCATCCTGGCTATTAGCCGGGTGGGGCTTCCTTCCATGCTGATGGAACTGACCGGAGGGGTGGGTTTCGCCGTTTTTAATCATGTGGCGGCAGTTTATGGGTCAGTTGTGCTGGCGGCCACCGGTATTGCCGGACGCATTGCCGATCTGGCTTTCATGCCCATCTTCGGCATGGCGCACGGAGTTCTGCCCATAATTGGATTCAGCCTGGGAGCCAGGCACTGGACACGGCTGTGGGGAACCGCCCGTCTGGCCATCCTCTGGCTTAGCATTCTGATGTTTTTCTCCACTCTCATACTGGAAATATTCGCGCCTCAGATTATCCGGATATTCAATACCGATCCGGCCTTGCTTGAAGTGGCAATACCCGGCATGCGCATTTTCTGTTCCACGCTGATTCTATACGGTCCGCTGGTGATTTTCATTACCACCTTTCAGGGCCTTTCCAAAGGCACTCTGGCCATGTTTGTATCACTCTGCCACCAGTTCCTGTTTTTTATTCCCGGACTGCTCCTCTTCCCCCTGTTATGGAATTTGACCGGAGTCTGGATAGCCATGCCCGTCTCGGATTTCCTGGGAGCATCACTGGCTAGCTGGCTGATGTATCGCGAATACCGCCGGCAGAAAAACAGAGACTACTGGAAAGGCTATGTACCCTCTGCCAAAGCTGATTAGAGTGTATTCCGAGGTTTCCCATTTTCCTGGACATATTGTGTTATACTCAGCATAAGCCAAACGGCAAATGATTTCAGGTGTAAAGGAAACCCTGTTTTCCACTTAATGAAAAAACGGAGGATAGACAAAATGATAAAAACAATCGTTATCGCTCATAAAAAGCCCAGCCTGACGGATGCCGAATTTAACCGGCACTGGAAAGAAGTGCACGGTCCGCTGGCGGCCAAACTGATTCCGGGAGTCAGGAGATATGTGCAGAACCATCTGGTCAGCGTGCCGGGTTACCAGTATGAAGGCAACGGCATCGTAGAAATGTGGTATGACAGCCTTGAATCACATCAGAAATCACTCGAATTCTTGCGTTCTCCGTCCGCCCAGGAACTGGCACAGGATGCTGGTAAATTCTGTATCATGAAGCCGGGTGGCATTTGGCTGGTGGAAGAACACGTCATCAAGGACGAACTCTCCAAAATGAAGGGCTAATTTCAAACCAAAAAAAGGCGTCCTGCGGTCTGCAGGACGCCTTTTCAGGATTAGGGATTTTTAGCTCAGTGGAATATCACCCAGTGAAATATCAATATCGGTATTGACTTTGATCGTTTTGGATTTTTTGCCTTTGGTAATCACCAGGGTAAACTTGCCTACCGGCAGACCTTCAAACTCAAAATCGCCGTATTCGTCGGTTTTGGCAGTATAGCTCTTCTGGTCTTTGTTATCGGTCAGAGTTACACTGGCGCCAATGATGACTTCTTTTTCCACAGGATCGTAAACGGTGCCCGCCACAAACCGTTTGGGAAGATTGAGATAGAACATCCTGGGTTTGTCCTGGGCAACCCTTTCAGGCCGGCTGTATTC
>DATIKD010000179.1:0-5915 GCA_035477965.1 Dehalococcoidales bacterium
GTTCTACTGGAAAAACCGATGGGCTGCAGCCTGGCGGAATGCCGCGATATGGTCAATGCGGCTAAAAAAACGGGTATTACCTTTATGATAGGCCACGACTTGCGTTACATGCCCCATTCACTGGCGATTAAAAATATAGTCCAGAGCGGCGAACTGGGCTCCATCCGTGTCACCCGCTGTGTGCTAATCGCCAATATGCTGCCTTCCGGCGGCTACCGTCTGGGAAACTGGCTGAGCGATCCTAAAAGAGCCGGCGGCGGTATTATGATTTCCGGCATGATTCACCAGATAGATTTGATGCGCTACTTTGTGGGAGAAATTCGGTCTGTGTACGGACTCAGCCGCTCCGTTCATCCGCGCTATCTGAACGGCGCCGAAGAATACGCATGTGCCACTCTGGAATATGAAAACGGCGCTATCGGAGATGTTCTGATAATCAGCTCACCCGCCCGTTCGGAAGTGGGTTGCCAGTACACGCTTATCGGTGACGAGGGCACAATTTACTCCACGCAGGCGGAAAACCGCACCTACCAGTTCGGGGCAGGCCGGATTGCTTCACCCCGGCGCGGCAGCACCGGTGACGCTTTTAATAATTTTATTCAGATTGAACCGGTAAGAGGCAGTTTCCCTTCAAATGATGCTTTCATAAATGAAATCCTGCATTTCGCCGACTGCTGTCAGGGAAAAATAGAACCGCTTACCGGCGGAAGCGACAACCTGGAAACGATCAAAGTCATCTTCGGGATTTACGAATCCTTTAAAACAGGGCAAAGAATAGAACTGTCAAAGCTGTAAGGGGTGATAGAAAAATCGCTCTTGTCAAAAATAAAAATCCTTCACGAGCCCGGGTTAAGACTGATTAGTATAATAAACTGTCATGCCTGAGGCCTCGAAAGGCGAGGCCGAAGCATCTGGGGAGGGGTACGACCCTTATAACAATACCTTGATCTTTCACTATCATAGTGTAAAAACAAGGTGTCATGCTGGAGGCCTCGAAAGGCGAGGCCGAAGCATCTGGGGAGGGGTACAACTCCATAAAATATTTTTAACCAGATTCGTTTCTTTCCAAATTGAGAGACATTTTCAACCGGAGTAAAACGCGCTCATCTGGCACATCCGATCTGAAAAACCTGGAACGTTCTAAAAGGCCCTCCGTTATCTGCTATAATGAAAAGTGCACCAGGTACAATCTCAAACCGCCATTCTCAGGAGTGTCATATGAAGAAATTGTTTTTGACTGTAATCTTTCTGAGTTTATTTTTGCCGGGTTGTACTGTCAATACTCCTGCCCCTTCCAGCCCGCAGGCGACACCCAATATTCCAACCGCAGTTGGAAATTCTACTGCTCCCCCAGCCACACCCGCCGCACTTCAGCCATCCGATACTATCAGACTGCCGGCTCCTAAATACAGTAGTGGGTTTTCGCTGGAACAGGCTTTAAATGAGAGGAGGTCGGTAAGAGATTATGCCGACTCAGCTTTATCGATGGCGGAGGTTGGCCAATTGCTCTGGTCAGCTCAGGGTAAAACCGCTCCATGGGGCGGCCGGACTGCTCCCTCGGCCGGTGCAACCTATCCGCTGGAGACCTATCTCGTCACGGCCAATGTTGAAGGTCTGGCTCCCGGCATTTTCCGGTATATTCCGGATAGACACGAGCTGGTCAAAATCAGAGAAGGAGACATCAGCGACCAGCTAACTGCAGCCTGCCTAGGCCAAACCTGGGTAAAAGAAGCCGCTATCAATATTGTGTTTTCATCCTTCAATGAAAGAACAACTGAACGGTACGGAGAAAGAGGCATCCGATATGTGCATATGGAGGCCGGCCACGCCTCACAAAATGTCTACCTGCAGGCGGCCGCACTAAACCTGGGGACAGTGGTCATCGGCGCCTTCCATGATGATCAGCTTGAGAGATTACTACTGATGGATACCAGAGAAACAGCGCTTTATGTCATGCCGGTAGGGAGAATTATAAACTAAACCCCGGTTTTACTGAAAGAGGGACCAGGCTGACGGATTCGCCTGGTCCCTCTCTATTTTCCGGCAAGCAGGTTTCCTACTTCATGAAAGGCATAACCACCCCTTTAATATAGCCCGGCGTCAAATTCAGATTGGCTTCAAAGGCTTTCCCGATATCCTCCAGTTTATATTTGTGGGTGATCAACTTATGCATGGGGAAAACGCCCTGTTTCAAAGCCCACATCGCCCGTTCCAGTTCACTCTGATAGTTGGTTGACATACCAATGCCCTGAGGGCTGTATATGATAGGAGACTTAATCCAGCTAAACAACTCGTAAGTATCCGGTGCCTGGTGCCAGCCTACGAGAACCAATTTGGCTCGGTTGTTCTTGATAACATCACCGGTCATCTTAATTCCCACCGGATGTCCCACCACTTCAATGCCCACATCCACACCCCGGCCACCCGTTATCTTCATCACTTCCTCCGCGACATTTGTCTTTTTGGGATTAAGTGTGATTGTAGCGCCCAGTTCTCTGGCCAGTTTCAGTCTTTCATCATCCAGATCAGCGACAATATATTCACGCACCTTGGGATGAGCCAGTGCGGCAATAATACCCAGTCCCATGAATCCTGCCCCCACCTGAAAAACAAAATCCCCGGTTTCGGGTGTAGCTGTACGGGCAATCGAAATGATGCTCATCAGCGGTTCTCCCAGGGCGTATTCAATGGGAATCCCTTCCGGTATTTTCTCTATGATATAGCCGTGACCGCGGGCTTCCCGGTTGGTGGGATCGCAGGCCACGTATTCGCAATAACAACCATCCGCAAAATATCCGGTGATACGGTCACCCACTTTGAAACCACGCACGTTCTTACCTGTTTCTACTACTGTGCCTGCCGGTTCATGGCCTGAACGGCGCGGGAAAGGATTGCGTTTTTTCATCTCCTCACTGAAAGAATCTTTATATCCCGACATATCGCTGGAGCAGACGCCGCAAGCTTCCACTTTAACCAGCATTTCATTGTCAGTGATTTTTGGGGTCGGGATTTCCCTGATTTCAAATTTCCGGGGGGCAACCACAAAGGCAGCTTTCATTTTTTCCTCCAACATCAATCCTAAGGATGTAAAACTGTCCCCAATATACCTTTGCGGCCCGTTGATGTCAAGAATGTCTTTCCCTTACACTACATTCCAGATGGGATCTTCTTTCTCTCAGACCGGTGTTTGAACCTGACCGTTTTTGGCTGTTAAGATTTAGTGAGGTTGAAAATAATTTGGAGTAAGAGTTGATTCTGCAAAAACCTATATACCCGCGAAGAGGTCATTTTCGCGCTTTTTGCTTTTAACCGCGGGATATTCCCGCATGAAAAAATCGCGGTAGCCGAAAAGGCGGTTTCCGAGATTGTTAACCATGTTTACGAACCCAAATAAGCCCGGTCCCCGCCCCGGCGGTCGCCCCCCACCCTGACTGGCGTGACAGGCCGCCGCTTTGATTCGTGTTTCCATGGCAGTTTTGGTCAGCCTGACATAGGCATGAATAGGGTATTCATGGGCCACAATTTTCGTCAGGTCGATATCTTGATTGCGTCCGAACTTATGCACATTGCTGCCGAAAAAGCTTAGAACCTTTATCATTATCTTTAGAAGGCGATGAGAGCGCACCAGGTAATACAATTTAGCGGGCTGATAGGCCGGGCCGGTTTCAGGGTACTGACGGTTATCTCCGCAGGCATAAAAGGCCTTCATGGTAATCTTGTGCGTGGCGATGTGGTCAGGGTGATTATAACCCCCGTTGGGATCATGGGTTATCACTACCTGGGGCTTTATCTCACGCATAATTCTAACGAGCCGCCCGGCCGCCTCATCCACAGAAGCATTCATCAAGGCGTCTGGATGCCTGTTATCATCCCATCCCGGCATGCCTGAATCGCGGTAACCCAGGTATAACACTCCGGCCAGCCCCAGCGCTTCAGCCGCTTTTTTCATTTCAGCACAGCGCAATTCAAAAACACTGGAATATCCTTCCAAAAAACGGGGTTCCACAGTGCCGGCTTCTCCACCGGTAGCGCAGACATAGTAGGCTTTGATACCTTCAGCCGTATATTTAGCCAGCGTGGCACCCATTCCAAAACTTTCATCATCGGGATGTGCGCCAACCAGCATCAAGGTTCTGGGAGAATTCATAATGAGGTTAATAACGACCTTTCTTAGATTTCCTGTTTAATTTGCGGTTTTAGTTAACCTTATTTTAACTTATTCTCCCTTCATTTTCCACTTAATCGCGTTAACCGCGGGAGAACCCTGGCAAGGAGACTCCTTACAATTGACAGCGTGAATATGAAGTGTCATAATCTCACAAAAGCGAAATATCACTGAATATTAACGCTGGAGAATATCAGGATATTGGGGAGTCAGGCGGCATGTCTAAAAAAAGAAGTACCAATTCAAAGTGGGGAAACTTGACTGTCTGGTGATTAGTGATGGTTCGCTAATAGTCCCGCCGCCTCCGGGAGCCGCACCGGACACAATGGGTGAAGAAATGGAAGTCCTTTCTCTGCTAATTGATAACGGCCGGCAGAAAGTCCTGATTGACACCGGCTGCGGTGAAAAATTCACGGGAACCGATACCGGTAAACTGGTAATGAATCTTAAAGCAGCCGGTATCAGTTGTGACGAGGTTGAGGTGATAGTTTTCACCCACGGGCACATCGATCATTGTGCCGGGACTTTTGATAAAAATGGAAAGGCAGTATTTCCCCGAGCGCGCTACATCACCGCTAGAACGGAATGGAAATGCTGGGTGGATAAAAAAGAAAGAAAAGAACTGCAAATGATTTTCGGTCCCGCCCGTCAGGACCTGCTGCCGATACCCGAACAGTTTCACCTGGCTGAGGAGGGGGAGGAAATCTTGCCGGGCATTATCCTTACCACCGCTCCGGGTCATACTCCTGGCTCAGCTATCTTAAAAATCCATTCTGATGGCCAAAATATAACTTGCGTTGGCGATTTAGTTCATTCCGCCCGAGAATTTGACAAACCCGACTACTATTCGTTTCTGGATGTTGATCCCGCCCTGGCGATTGAAAGCCGCAACCGGATTTTTTCTGATCTGGCCAGATCCGGTGAAATGGCCTTTGTCTGTCATTTTCCTTTCCCAGGTCTGGGACATATGGTTAAAAAGGATGGCCGTTGGGTCTGGAAACAGGCAACTCAGGGCTGACTTGAGGGGAGAGAGCGTCTCCCTGCCAGCAATCCGGACGCCCAGGCCCAGGCCAGATTATAACCACCGCGGCCGCCGTTGACATCCAGTATCTCGCCGGCAAAAAACACACCACCGTGGATCCTGGACTCCAGTGTGGCGGGATTCACTTGATTGATGTCAATGCCGCCGCTGGTAAATTCGGCTTCATTCCAGCCCCGCGTGCCGCTCACCTTTAGTTGTAAACCTTTCAGTGTACTGACGGCCGAGGTCAAATCACCCTCACTGAAAAGATTTTTAAGAGCAAGGCTGAACCGGTTGGGCAAAATGCCTGTCAGCATTTCACTGGCCTTCCATCCCGCTTTTAACCTTTTGGCCAGTTCTTCTTTCAACTGCCCGCGCTTGATGAACGGCACCAGATCAATCTGCACCGCCGCATCAGTTTTCTTGTCTCGATTCAAAGCCAGAGAAATGCTCTCGCTTACATCCAGAATAGCTGTCCCTGACAACCCGTATTGAGCGAAAAGCAGTTCACCTTCAACTTCCATTCCGGCTTTCCCTTCGATAACCGGACGCACCGCCGCTGAAATCTTTTGTCCCTGCAATGACTGACAGAGTTTATCCTTAACTATCAACGGCACAGCTACAGGCACCGGCTCTATGACGGTGTAGCCCAACTGGCGGGCCACTTTAAACAAACTCCCGTCTGATCCATAAGCCGGATATGTCTTGCCACCCCCGGCCAATATCACT
>DATIKD010000180.1:0-4135 GCA_035477965.1 Dehalococcoidales bacterium
AAGTTGTTCGATAGATTTGGCGGTTTCCTGGGCGTTATTGGACTGTTCCTGTGCGCCGCGAGCCATTTGCTGGGCGGAGGTGGCGACCTGCTGGGTAGACTCGGAAGACTGCTTGGCAGCTATGTTCAGTTGCTCACTGGCATTATTGAGATAAACCGCACTCTGTTTGAACTGGCTTACCAGTTGACTTAGTTTCTTTTGCATATCATTGTAGGAAAGAGCCATATCGCCTACTTCATCACGGTCTTTGATAGACACGTTTACCGTCAGGTCACCGGCAGCCATTTTTTGCAGTGCCCCTTTCACCTTTTTCACACCGCTGGATATTCTCACAGAGACCAGGATGCCAATCGCCAAGGCTGCCAGCAAAGCTATACCTGAGATTCCGATTATCAACAGAGTAAACAAGCTTTGAGATTCCTCTGTTTGCTTGATAGCTCTGGCTGTACGCGTCTGTGAAGATTTAATGGTGGCATTAATTGTGTTTACCACGGCATCCAGGTCTGTCCCGACTTCATTGATAACCTGAGCAGTACGAGTGGTACTTCTATCGCCTAAGAGGATTTCATCTGCTCTGGCCTGATAGGTGTTCATGATGTCATTTACCCAGCCTGAAATGGTTTGAAAATCCAGTATTCTTTCACCGCCCACTATTTTAGAAAGGGCAGCCTGGTTTTCCTCAGCTCTGGTGATGCGATTACGGGCTTCCTGGAGCCAGCGTTCGTCACCGGTAGAAAAGAAAGCCTGATAATTCAGGGCTGAGCGCGTAATTTCGGCTTTCCAGTTCGACCAGTAAAAATCCTCACTGTTACGAGTATTTACCTCGGTTAATGATTTATCAAAATTTTTCATCCCCAGATAGCCGATGGTGGAGACAGCCAGCATCAACACAATAACAATTGAAAATCCACCAATGATTTTAGGGCCAATGTTTAATCTCAAGTTTCTACGGTTGAAAATCTTAAACCTCATGGTACCTCCATTCAAGTATTGTTTAAAAATCCTGGGAAAAATATCTGTTCTAAAGCAGATCAGTCCTGAATATTTCGTTCACTGCCTGAACATCGAACACGATAGTTTTTTCGGTTAATTTCTGGAACACTAATCAATTTTAGAATCAGCCTGTTCCTTCAACAACGATGACAGGATACATATCAACTGGTTGTTTTTACGCTCTATCGGTCGGTAAACCTATCGATAACTCAAAGTATTTTCATCATAACTGGTTTATAGCTTTTATGTGGAAAGAGACTCTCCCGGGTTGGTTACCGGGAGAGTCTGACTGAGTTTATATTTTATTCTGAATTGTTAAAGATGTCGGCAGGTATGCTCCTGTTTATTTGACTTTAAACACTGCTACGCATTGTTCCAGTGATACTGCCATTTCTTTCAGTGTTTGAGAAGAAGCCACGATTTCTTCCACCTGGGCGCTCATTTCTTCGGCAGAAGCAGAGACCTCTTCTGTGGCGGCTGAGTTTTCTTCAGCGATACCGGCTACTGTTTCGACTGATTTGGAGACTTGCTGAGCATTGGTGGTCATCTGCTCCGAGGCGGCTGCAGTTTGTTCAGTGATGGCGCCCACCGAATCTATAATCTTGACCAGAGAATTGGTTGAAGTGTTGACCTGTTGAACTCTGGTTGATATTTTTTCCATTTGGTTGTTGACTTCGGAGGCCGCTTTTTGGATTTGCTCCAGTGACTGTCCGGCTTTAACTGCCAGAGAATAACCTTCGGAGACGGCGGAATTACCTTTGTCCATCACTTCAGTGGCCTCTTTAACACCCTTTTGTACGCGGTTGATCAATTCGGCAATTTCCTTGGTGGCAGAGGCAGAACGTTCGGCTAGTTTGCGGACCTCGTCTGAGACGACGGCGAAACCGCGTCCCTGCTCACCGGCGCGAGCGGCTTCTATAGCCGCGTTTAGAGCCAGCAGGTTGGTTTGGGCGGCGATGTCATCGATGACCGCCACAATTTTACCGATTTCTGCCGAGCGTGATCCCAGTTCCTCGATTTTTTTGGTTACCTCAGATGTGGAAACTTTAATTTTATCCATACCTGACAGAGTTTGTTTCGCCTGCTCGGAGCCGCTGGTAGCGGATTCAGCGGCCTGTTTGGCTTCTCTGGCGGCCTGATTAGCATTATTGGCCACCTCGGAGACGTTTTTGGCCACTTCGGTAATGGAGGCGATGGCTTGTTGAACTCCGGAAGATTGTTCCTGTGCCCCTTTAGACATCTGATTAATGGTTTCACTTAATTGAGTGATAGATTTGGCCGTATCCTGAGCGTTGTTAGATTGCTCCTGGGCGCCTTTGGCCATCTGTTGGGATGATGTGGCAACCTGCTGAGTAGCGTCAGAGGACTGTTTGGCGGCTGTTGAAAGTTGATTGCTGGCGGATGACAGTTGGGCCGCGCTTTCTTTCAGTTGGGCCACCAGTTCACACAGGCGATTTTGAGTCTGGTTGTAGGCACGAGCCATGGCTCCCACTTCATCCCGTGAATTGACTCGGACCTGTTCTGTTAAATCGCCTTCAGCCATTTTCTCAAGTCCGATTTTGACCCGATTAATGGGAACCACAATGGCTCTTAACAGTATCACTACAATAATGATCGCAGCCATAAAAGCAAAAAGACTAAATCCAATAATAAAATAGTTCGAACTGGTATACAAGTTCTGGTTTTCAGCCAACCGTTTTTCAGTTATGTTGTCTTCCATAGCCTTCAGCTCAGCGGTTAATTTAGCCATATTCGTCCTGGCAGCGGAAGCCGGGGCGCTGGCCGCCAGCATGGGGATAGCCAGTTCAATGTTTCCTTCATCCACTGCCGCCAGAATTTTCGGAACTTCTATCCTGTAGGTATTGAAATTGGCCTGGGTGTTATTGGTGATTGATTTTTCTTCAGCCGGGGCATTATGGGCCTCCAGTATCTCTTTAAATTCCTGTAAAGTCTTTGCCACCAGTTCCATGTTGGTATCTATCGATTTATTTAGCGATACCCGTTCTTCCGGAGCGATAAAGTACCTGAACACATCGCCGCGGATAGTCATCATGGTTTTTTCCACCAAACTCAGTTTTTCCATAGGTACTGTACCGTACTCGTGATTCTTAATCCCATTTTTATTTATGGTACCCATGTTAAGATAGCTAACGACTCCTACGGCAAGTAGGAGTGCCAGGACGATGACAAACCCTCCGATTATTTTACCCTTGACACTGAGATTCATAAACCCTCCCGGTTTTTTATTTTGAGATATTCTCAATTTTTAAATCGTAGTTGGAGAAAAAGAATCTTACACCTGAATAACACGCTTCGTCTGGAAAAAAGAGTAGAACGTTTGTGATTCGTAAGCGGTTAATAGTTATGTACATATCAATGTTAATTTGGTCACTGGAGACCGTTAATCCAATGATAAATCTTGGTTGTCCGTGCTAAAACGTACTTAATACCAAGTTTGGCTGTGTACCATTACCTGTTTTTGTTGAGTTAGCATTTACAGCTATTTTAGCCAGCCGTATCAATTGTTATTCTAAATTACCCAAATAATTGTGCAGAAGATAGTGACAAAAATAAAACAAGTTAAAAAAGCTAATATTTTGATAATGGCAAAAAACCCATATCCGGATTGTAAAATTACCTGAAAGCTTTATGTTCTTTATACACTCGTTTTCAAGTGGATTTTCACTGCTGTCTAAAATATTCTTTATCGTCTGATGAAAGAAGCCCGGAACCCCTTCCGGCAAGGGTTTGGGGATGTGCCCCAGCTATTAAATTCCCCCAAGATTGGGGGACAGGGGGTTGATGATAGTTTTATAAAAAACGCTCTGAATTTCAGGCCTTCCTTATTTTCCTCGTGCCTGGTTTAGCTTTGTTCTTAAAACTTGTTTTGGACAAGAGTGGTGGATTTTCAGAAATTATTTCGGGAAAAAGTGAGTAAATGATAAAAGCTCCGCGAAGTCTGGATTGAAAGCGGAGCTTTTTAAAAACGGGATATGTATAGAAAAATTAAGTTTTTAGTTTTTGGGTAGACGGGTTCTTGACCTGGGCCGTCTCGGCATTAACTTTAAACATAGCGACGGACTGTTCGAGAGTAACAGCCATATCCTTGAGGGTTTGAGCGGAGGCGACGATTTCCTGGACC
>DATIKD010000181.1:0-3484 GCA_035477965.1 Dehalococcoidales bacterium
GTGGTCGGTAGTTTCGAACTTCTTCCGCGGTTCAGCTAACACTAACCGGGATTTGACTCTAAAATCAGCCAATAAAATCGACCTGCGAGGGGCTGCCCCCAACAGCATCACTATTGCCTGGGACCAGCGGGTCAGCGGTTCAGGAATTCAAGCCAGCGATGGCCTGGACTTTTCACTTTCGGCAGATGGCACCACTTTTCCCAATACTTACCAGGCTTTTCGCGGCAATATTGGGACCAACTGGGTACGATATTCATTTACTGTTCCGAGCGCCTTTTTAACCGCCAATTTCCGCATCCGATTCAGTGTGGTAGGGTTTTCCTCCGGACGGTGTGAAATTGACAACATCACTCTGACCGCTTCCTCCGCTCCTGCTTACACAGCCAGTGACAGCCTGTCAATTGCCCTTTCCAGGGATGGCGGGACCACCTGGAGTGAATACTTCAAAGCCTTCGATGGTACCCGCATTGGCACCTCTCCCTGGGAGCATGAATCCATTTTCCAGTATAACGTGCCGCGCGATTACCTGACCGCCAATTTCAAATTCAAGCTGCGTATCAACGGTTTCGGCAACCTGGGGCAATATGTGGGCCTGGATAATATCCGCATTAACTGCCTGCAGCCGCATACCACTATACCTTTTAAAATAAAGGTGGGATCAGGCCCCAACCAGCAGGTCTCTTTTGACACTGACGGTCAACCGCGCCTGGGGGGCGAACTGGACTCTAAACTAACTCAAGTCAGCCTGGCTTTCTATAACAATGCATCGTCCAATCAATCGCCAACTCCGGGTGGCTATGCCTATTCCAGTAAAAGAGATATCACTACGCTGGTGCAGCAATATGCCAAACAGCCGGTTGCTCCGGATACCAATTACAACGGCCACGGTTCTTATAGTGTGGTGAACAGCACCGCCCATCCTATCGGCGATTTGAATACTGCCCTCTCCTTTGCCGGTTTTTCAATTGTGATCATTTACTCCAGTGCTGAGACTCAGAGCCACCAAATCTATCTGCTGGATACTTTCAATGGTTCCGGACAGAGGAGCGGCCAGGGCCTGGACGTGGTCTTTGATTATAATAACGACGGTGAACCGGATGAATTCATTTCCGGCTTTGTGGTTCCCCAGAGAATTGGAAACGAGGTCAATGCCGCTAAAATTACCTCTTTTGTGGTTGAGGGAGACGAAAGCCTGAGTGATGATTATTTCATGATAAACGGCGTCAGATTATGGGACGGTACCGTTTCCTCCGCTCCCTCCGAAAGTGACGGCGGCCAGCCTAATAATAAAAACACGCCGCGCAACGTCTGGAATGGAAAAGCACTGGGAGTGGCCAATGACGGCGTGGATATTGATACCCTGGGCGTGGATCCCACTCTGGGCCAATATGTAACCTGGAACAGCCAGATTTTAAAGCCGGGTGATACCGAAGCGCTAATAACAATTCATACCCGCCGGGACTACTGGTGGATGTGTTACATGATCCTGGCCTTCCGCAGTGAAACTACCACCGGCGGATCATTAACCTACCAGATACGCGGCTAATCAGTTTTTCTCTAAAAAAAACTGTCTGTGACACCCTTTCGGTCAAACTGCCGCTTCCCATATCTTGCTCTTATAAAAACACAGCGCAGCATCCGGATACCTCTATTCTTTGTCATCCAGGAAACCTCTCCTTGTAATCACCTGCAGTCTCGTTTTATGTCGCCCTTCGCCTCCGGATTCTTCGCCCCGATCAGGTACGAAGGCGGCCTCGGGGCCCCGGAACAACCACTGCCCTATCATGTTGGAGGCCTCGAAAGGCGAGGCCGAAGCATCTGGACGAGGGGAGGCAAACCTGTGGTCGCTCGAAACTCTTTTGCCTGAACGGCTAAAACCTTCCATCTGCTGACCTCCAGGGTTGGGTATCCTGCCCGTCGTGGCAGTGATTTTCAGACTGGCTTAGACTTTTTGGCGGAAGAACAGACCATTAATTGACAACGGCCTGCAATTCAGTCTATGATTTGGCTAAGCTATGAACAGGACTATCCAGGAAATCAACCAGAAAATCAAGCAAGGGACTGCGGTTGTGGTAACCGCCGCTGAAATAATCGACATCGCAGCCCGGGAAGGCATCAAGAAGGCAGCCGAAAAGGTGGATGTGGTTACCACCGGCACCTTTGGTCCGATGTGTTCCTCCGGAGCTTATTTTAATATAGGCCATTCCAAACCCCGCATCAAACTGGGCGGCGGACAGGCTTTTCTCAACGATGTGCCGGCTTATGCCGCCTTTGCTGCAGTTGACCTCTTTCTCGGCGCCAATGCTGTTCCGGACGATGACCCGCGCAACCGCAGCCACCCCGGAGATTTCAATTACGGCGGTGGTCATGTGATCGAAGAACTGGTGGCCGGAAAGGATATTCGCCTCTCCGCGACCGCTTACGGGACTGATTGCTATCCCCGCAAAAAACTTGAAACCTGGATTAACCTCAAGGACCTGAATGAAGCTGTCTTGTTCAACATGCGCAACGCTTATCAGAATTATAATGTCGCGGTGAACAGTACCGATAAAACCATCTATACCTACATGGGAGTATTGAAACCCCGCTTTGGGAGTTGCGGATATTCCTGCGCCGGACAACTCTCTCCCCTTCTGAAAGATCCTTATTATAAGACTATCGGCATCGGCACCCGCATTTTCCTGGGAGGGGGAACCGGTTATGTCGCCTGGCAGGGAACTCAGCATAATCCCACAGTTACCCGGTCGCCCAATGGCGCCACCAAAAGCGGAGCCGGAACCCTGTGTGTGATTGGGGACCTGAAACAAATGAGCCAGCGCTATCTGGTTGGCACCAGCATGCTGGGGTACGGCTGTACATTGACCGTGGGAATCGGAGTTCCGATTCCGATATTAAACGAAGAAATTTTAAAATACACCACGATAACGGATGCGGAAATTTATGCTCCGGTGATTGATTACGGAACCGTTTACCCTAACCGCCTGCCGGATATATTGGGACAGGTAACTTATGCCGAATTGAGAAGCGGAAAGATCAATCTGAGCGGGAAATCTATTCCCACTGCGTCACTTTCCAGCTACCCCAAAGCTTTGGAAATTGCCACCATACTTAAAGATTGGATCAGCGCCGGCAAATTCTTTTTGACCGAAGCCGTAGCCCCTATACCGGGGTCCGATTCGGGCACGGTTTTTCATCCTTTAGTGGAAAGACCCATTGAAGAATAAATTATTTGAGCGTAGAACGTAATTAACTCAATAATAGAAAAATGCCTGAGAAAATAACCCGGAAGACAGTTACCAAAAAAGTCGTGCTCCACTTCCCCAGGCGGATAGTGGATAAACCCATTTTGTACCATTTAATCAAAGATTTCAGCCTTGTTTTTAATATTCTTAAAGCTACCATCAATCCGGAGGCCGAGGGTCTGATGGTGGTGGAACTAAAAGGCGAGCGTACCAATTTTGATAAAGGCATTCAATTTCTGGTT
>DATIKD010000182.1:0-2691 GCA_035477965.1 Dehalococcoidales bacterium
TGATTACATTGATTTAGGAGCTGACTATTTTGAGAAAAAGGATCAACTGAGGATGGTTCGTAAAGCTGTAAGTCGAATCGAACACTTTGGTTACAGGGTCGTTCTGGAACCCACCAACCCAGTATTTTCATAGCAATGACAACAGTGCGATGAGATTCTTCGCCCCGATAGGGAATAAAGGTGTTCTCGGGGCTCCAGAAAGACAACGATGGGATGAGATTCTTCGCCCCTTTAGGGAATAAAGGCGCACTGGGGGCTCCAGAAAGACCATATCGATGAAAGGGAAGGAGGTGTGCTGTATATCCGGGTGCAAAAAACCAGCCTGGCCTGGCGTCATCGATCGCGGATCAAAGTTTGTTTCAAGGCGAACTCCAACCTTTTTTGATCCATTTTTATGATTTTTTCCGAAACAATTGAAGAATGGCTGGCTATGTTCTATGATTTCTATGAGTTAGTGAGGGAGTTTGATGAAAAAATCTCGAATAGGAGTTCTGACCGGCGGCGGAGATTGCGCAGGGTTGAACTCCGCCTTGAAATGGGTAGTTAAAACTGCGCTGGATGAACGTTTGGCCCGCGCCAGGGGAATAAAGCATGAAATCTGGGGTATCAGAGATGGGTTTAAAGGGCTAGCCTGTCAAAACCCCTTTAAAGCTGACCCCGATGAGCATGTGATCAAAATGAATGAAGAACTGGTCCGTACCTGGGACAGGTATGGCGGAACTATGCTTGGCACATCGCGCTACAGTCCGTATGACGCCAAACATTACCAGGCTGATCTGGTGATCAAAAACATCGCCGCCATGGGACTGGATGTTTTGATTGTAATTGGCGGCAATGGCACATTATCCATCGCTTCTCGTTTGTCTCAAGAGGGAGTAAACGTCATCGGGATTCCCAAAACTATTGACCGCGACCTGCCGGAAACCGACTACACGCTGGGATTTGATACCGCCTTAAATGTAATCGTGGAAGAAATAGACAGACTGCGCACTACCGCCGGTTCGCATAAACGAATATTTGTGGTGGAAACCATGGGCCGCAGTGCCGGCTGGCTGGCGCTGGAGGGCGGCGAAGCCAGCGGGGCTTATTTGACTCTCATTCCGGAATGGGAATTCTCCATTGACAGAGTGAATGAGTTGATTCTTGAAGGGAAACGCAAGGGAGCCCGCTATGAAATCATTTTAGTGGCTGAAGGAGCCCGACCGCTGCACGGGAAAGAAATTGTTAAAAGTCTGGAAACTGACGGTTTTGGTCAAAAACTATATGGCGGAGTGGCTGAATTTTTGGCCAGTGAAATTCAGCAAGAAACCGGATTAGAGACCCGCGGTCTATCTTTAAGCCATTTACAACGCGGCGGTTCTCCTTCCGCTCTGGATCGAAAAATGGGGCGTTATTTCGGGATCGCCGCCGTAGAGATGGCAGTCATGAAAACCTATGGACATATGGTGGTCCAAAAAAATGGCGTAATTGCCACTCATCCGCTTAAAGACGTGATTGGCCGGTTAAATCTGGTAGATCCTAAAACCCAGTATGATACCGATCGCTACGGAGGGCGACGGACAGTCCTGGGCCGCCCGGATAAATATATCTCTGGATTATGGAGGTAATTATGAAAGCTGCCATTTTTCACACTCCGCAGGATTTTGCGATTGAAGATATCCCCTATCCCAAACTTGAACCTGATAGCGTTATCATTAAAGTCAAGGAATGTGGCATATGCGGTTCCGACCTTCATTTTTTTAACAGTTGGAAACAGGATGGAACACTGCTGGGACATGAGTTCAGCGGTGATGTGGTTGAAATCGGCAGCCAGGTGACAGGAGTCAAAACCGGGGATCGTGTGGTGGCCGCCGGAGGGCGCGGGTGCGGAACATGCTACTGGTGCCGCACGGGTCAGTATATTCATTGTTCCAGATTAGGTTTTGTAGGTTACGCCATCCCGGGCGCCTTTGCTGAATATTGCGCCATGCCAGCTTTCAAAATCGGCCAATATGCGGCCAAACTGCCAAAATCAATTGCTTATGATGTTGGAGCCACGGCTGAACCGCTGGCGGTAGCCCTCTATGCGGTTAACCAGACCCGGCCGAAGCCGGAGAATACTGCTGTGGTAATTGGATTGGGCATCATCGGCCTGTGTATCGTACAGATTTTAAAGTCCAGGGGCATTAAAACAGTAATTGCCAGCGGAAGGCGGCCTTACCGGCTGAAATTGGCAAAAGAAAGCGGAGCGGACATCGTGCTGGATGCCGCCAGAGATGATGTGACAGCCTCAGTAATGAAAGCTACAGCGTCCAGAGGAGCCGATTTCGTTTATGAATGCGCCGGCAATGAGTCCTCTTTCAATCAGGCTGTTCAAATAACTCACCGCGGCGGAGTTATTGATTTGGTGGGACTTTATGAACAATCCTTCACCTGGAACCCTTCCGTGCTGGTGGGCAACGATTTATCATTAGTTGGCTGCGGTTTACGCTGGGACTTGCCGGGAGCTGTGCGGCTGCTTAAGAATGGGGCTGTTTCTACGGCCAAAATGATTACTCACTCCTTCCCTCTTGAAAAAATCAGGGAAGCCTTTCTCACTCAAATGAATAGCCCTGAAGCAATCAAAGTGATGATAAAGCTGGACTAAAAAGAAATCCCGTGCCGGGCGTCCTTTTTGAACTGAAAACCAGGGGCAACTCGGCCATGGCTCTT
>DATIKD010000183.1:0-12039 GCA_035477965.1 Dehalococcoidales bacterium
CATCCGCCGGTGTGACATTGATTTGTTCATCCACCACACCCAGAGTCACATCCGTAATCATGCCGAAAAAGCGGCGCTTTGAGCCCCGGATGGTGACATAACGGCCCACCGCCATATCCTCAACAGAGGCTGAACCGTCCAGTTTAACTTCAATTCCGCGGGTCAAAGACCCGTCAATTACCACACCCAAAGGTTGTCCCGCCAGAGGTGAATTTTCAGTTTGCGTCATTTTTCAGCCCCCTTAATATGGCTTTCAGTTGACCGTAGTCGCGGCTCAACAGGGACGCCAGTTCCTTGCCGGCCGATACCAGGAAGGCCCGTTTTTCACCGCCCCACACCTGGCTCATCCGGCGCAAAGAAGCGCTCACCAGTTCTTCCACCGGCAGTTCCAGGCTGGATTTCAACAAGACGTTTAAGAAAACGAATGATTGACTAAAGGTTTTGACCTCTTCATCCGAACAGAGATAGACAAAACTGTGGATACGGGCCGGTTTGGGAGGCAAACACTGAAGAATCGTATCATTAACTTTATAACCGATTACAGCGGCTGCGAACTCACTCCTGAGCAGTTTCAGCAATTGCGGGCTGGAATGATAAATCTGCTCCTCATCTGTTTCATCCTTCCCGCGGGCAATCGGACGGCGCCCCGGCTCGATTCCGGCCGTAGTAGCCCGGCAGACCACGCCGTAAAGATCCGCTTTTTCGTCCCAGCGGGTTTTTACCAGACTCCCCAAAGGCGGTATCTGATAAAGTTCATAACACTGGGCGGTAAAATCAGTGGTACAGGCTTGAATAACTTCACCGGCTCGCTCTTGTTCGGCCATAATGCACCTCCAGTCTGTCAGTTTTACCGCTGGCGCCCTCACAGGCATTTTTCCGGCACAGCTAACCGGCCAGTTTAGAAACCGGCTGGGTCAGCGGTTTAACTGCCCAGGTTCACCAGTGTATTGTATAATTATCCACAATTCCCGGCGACCTGAAGCGGGAAAAACCCACTTCCAGACTTAATTCCAGAATGATGTTTTTCTGTTCCTCCAGGCTTTTGTCCCATTCCCGGATACGTTTCAGGGCCAAGGAACCCTCGACAAATACGGTGGAGCGAATTTCCTGGTTATACTTTTTAACTTCGCTGTTATAGACAGCCAGTTTTTCTCTTAGTTCTTGCCATTTTGCTACATATTGCTCGTAAAATAAGTATTCGGGAGAGCGGGCATAAGCCAGACCTATGACGCCGTATTTACGGCCGTTCTCAAGATAAGCCACTTTATCCCAGCTTCCCACCGTGACCTGGCTTTCGTCCTCTTCCTCCACCTGGCTGTAAACGCTCTTTCCGGTACAATCGATAAATACCACCCCGTAATCGGTAGTCTCAAAAGCATTGATCGCATGGCCAATTTCGCCGCTAACCCAGTTGATGCTGACATAACCGGCCCGGATTCCGGCGGCTTCCGCATTATCATGCACCATCAAGGCAAAGTCACTGCACACGAAGGGAGTAAGTTCCTCAGTATTGCCTCTTTCAATATAGGGCAGCAGGTCGGTAACGTCATTCCGAATAAAGTCCAGCAATTGTTTATAGCTCACGTTAGCCGCCTGAGAATTGTTTTTTAGTACAATAGGTAAATCCGCCCCGTTAACCAGTACCCCGCCGTCCTCATACAGATAGCGGGGATTCTGAAATATCTTCGGAAATCCCGTGCATCCGCTCAGAAGTATTGAAATCGCCAGCAGTACCGCAAATCCGGCAGTCAGAACAGGCCGGAAGCGTTTCCCCGGGTTATTCTTGCTCAAATCTGAGTGTTTCTCCATTCTATATCGATCTCAATAGGCAATTGATACTCGCCGGCTAAAGCCATCGGGTCCTTTTACTGCGGCTTTTCAGAGAGGTATAAGCCGTTATCCGCTGGCCTTCCAGCGCCTCGTCCACCAGGCTCCAGAACCCCTGCCTGTCGGCCATAGTTACCACCGCCTGCTCATGGGCTTCGCTTAGTGCTACCGGATACCCCTGTCCACGGCGGCACTGGTCAACTATCAGTGCCTGACTTGTTTCCAGCAATTTCTGATTGGCGGCCACCCACTGCGGCACTTCAATCCTGGCGATTTCATCTTCCAGTCGCAAATAATAAAAATACACATGGTGAGGACCGTAACGTTTTAAAATAGCAGAAGGGTTCATGAATAATCCTGAACGCTCAAAAGGCTGTAATAGTTCCGCGAACAGCAGCCGGTCATTCAAGCCGGAGATAGCATCACAGGCTGCTTCCTCTGCCTGACAGGAACGGTCGCAATCCACCTGTTCATGGGGACAGATCGCAACTCGAAGGGCATTCACTACCTCCGCACTGCGCGGCAGGCTGATATAACTGGCCAGGGCCAGATTTTGCCGGCGGCTGATTTCCTGCAGTTCATTCATGGCTTTCAGAAAGCCTTCATCCAGGAGCCGGCTCAGGACGAAGTCCGGAAAACCCTCCAGTCCGAACATCACCAGAGACCCGTCCATGACTGCCAGAATTCTGTTACCGTCATTGACTCCCCGAGCCATTTGCGCCAGATAAATGCATTCTTCTACCGAACGGCGGGCATCCAGCAGGGCGCCTTCGATCTGCTGTTCACGGCGTTTGTGTTGTTCATTTTTAATCACCAGGTCAGACGCTTCCGAAAACAGCCGGGGCACACTTTCCAGACTGGCTGCCGGATTTTCACCATAACGCAGGCTAACCGCACCAATGTTAATCAGGTAGCAGCGGGCCGCTTTATGACGGTCAACATCTATGTTCGAACCATCCGTCGCCAAAACGGTATAATCCGCCGGGCAAGCCGGTACCGGGTAGCGGGCATTTAACGACTCGCATAATCCGGCAGCAACCCAGGGAGTATGGGAAGCGGCGATCTTGCGTTTTAACTTTTCAATATCGACCGACCGATCATTAAGCTTGGCCAGGGCAGTCATGAGATGCTGATGGCGTTCATGATTGCCGGTCTTGATTTTATCCGCCATCTCGCCGATCTGGCTGGCGATTTTGGTGATATCCAGGGTCAAGTTATGCTCCTGAGAAAGAGTTTTTACCTCTCCGGACAGTTAAGTCACGCGAAAAGCGTTAAAGATTACACTGTTGGCTAATCTCATCCCTGCTCCCACTGCCAGCGTCCGGTTTAACCCGTAATAGGCTGGAGCGCCGGTTTCAAACTGGATATTAACCCTGAAATAATATTTCTGAGGGTCAACGGTTTCTCCCCGCCCAATGGCTGCGATAACATCCGGTGGGCCGTAACGAAAACCGCGGGTGGAAATATAAATCAAAGCTTTATCCTCAGTTTCCAGAGCATAACGGGTATCAATCAGGGCCAGGCCGTCTTTCTGGACCAATTGCCAGTCCGCTCCTCCGGCCAGCACCCGGCCCTTAAAACCCGGGCCATCAAAATGCCCTCCGGTGATGGGAATGATTCGCCGTTTGGCCAGTCCCGTCTCTCCCAATTCTTGCGGCGGCCCTAATTCCACATTGAAAACGGCCATAAACTCCAGACCGGGTACGGGAGGGCGAAACTGATTATCCGGCAATTTAGTCATTTTTTAGAGTCCTCTTCAGGATTTCGTCCTGTATTGTCTTAAAACACCCCAAAATAAATTGGCTTCGGCCTTTTGGCCCTGAGATTGTACTTAATTTTTGGGTGACGGATTAATGCCATTGCACTGAGGGGTTCGGCTTCCCGAACCCCTCGTCAAACACCTTTTATTCAGTCTCTATCCCAGATCAAATATGCCTGTTTCATGTTTGATCATTCCCTTTCAGGCCAGAGGCAAATCAATAGTATATTTCTTTAGCACTTCCTTGATCTGATCCGCTGACTTGGCATCCGGTTCAACCAGCGGCAGGCGCGGCTGTCCAACGTTAAAACCAATCTGGTTTAAGGCGTATTTTACGGGTACCGGATTTGAAACAACAAATAGCACTTTCATTAAAGGCATCAGCTTTAGATGCACCGCTGCGGCCTCCGCATTCCGTCCGGCCAGGAACTTGTTTATCATATCTTTTATCTGCAGACCCACCAGATGGGAGGCTACACTGATGATGCCGTAGCCGCCTAGGCTCATCATCGGCAGAGTATCGGAATCATTACCGCTCCAGACCAGGAAGTCCTTACGGGCGCCGGCAATAATCTTGCCGATTTCTTCCATATTTCCGCTGGCTTCCTTGATGCCGATAATATTTTCAATCTGGCTCAGTTTAATCACGGTTTCAGCCGCAATGCTGATAACCGTACGGGCCGGAACATTGTACAGAATACAGGGCAATTTGGTACTCTCGGCGATTGTTTTAAAATGAGCATAGAGGCCTTCCTGAGTCGGCTTATTGTAGTACGGCGCAACCAGCAAACAGGCATCCACATTGGCTTTTTCAGCCGCCTGAGTAGCTTCAACTGCCTCGGCGGTGCTGTTGCTGCCGGTACCGGCAATAACCGATCCGCGATTTCCTACTGTCTTTTTTATCAACCCAAATAATTCCAGTTCTTCGGCATGGGTAAGTGTGGGCGATTCGCCCGTTGTTCCAGCCAGTACCAGCCCGTCACTGCCGGACTTCAGCAGTGATAAAGCCAGTTTTTTGGCCTGTTTGTAATCCACTTTGCCGGCAGCATCAAAGGGTGTGACCATAGCTGTTATCAAGCGACCCAAATCTTTCATCTCTATCCTACCTTCGCAACCCGCCTTTTTATAAATTTTTCTGTTAACCGGTTTTGGGGATGTAACTATTATGCCCTATTTTGGGCTTCAATTCCAGTAGAATTTGAAATTGTGCCGGCAGTTTCCGGCCTGCTGAAAAGTATTATCCATGGGCCTTCTCGTGGCCAGCCCTCAGCCAACCGATTATTTAATAACAATCAACCCAGTTTTAGTATTTTGTCCAGTCCCTGAATAAAACCTTTCCTGCTGACTACTGCCTGAACTGCCAGCAGAACTCCGGGAGTGTAGCATTCGCGGCTGATGGTATCATGCCGGAGGCTGAGAGTTTGTCCCAACCCGCCCAGCAAAACCTCCTGATGGGCCATCAATCCCGGCAATCTTACGCTGTGGACATTGATACCGGCCTGTTTCTCACCCCGGCTGGGATAGTTTTTCCCTTCATCTGCCGCCTGTAAAAAAGCTCTGCCGCGGGCACTGGCCATCATTTTAGCCGTGGTCATCGCCGTTCCGGAGGGAGCATCCAGCTTTTTTTCATGATGCAGTTCAATGATCTCGGCATAATCCATATATTTGGCGGCCAGACTGGCGAAATGCATCATCAGTACCGCCCCCAGGGCAAAATTGGAGGCCAACAGGATACCCACACCGCCGTTTTCCGCCAGCTTTTCAATTTCAACCAGATTTTCAGCCGTAAAACCGGTAGTACCGATGACTGAGTTAACCTTATGGGCGGATGCAACTCGAATAGCCGGGAGTGAAGCTTTAGCGATGCTGAAATCCACCATCACATCCGGCTCGACCGCCTTCAACATTTTTTCCAGGTTATCTGAAAACGGGATAGTTGAGCCGTCAGCCAAATTCATCTTTTCGGACGGCACCTTTATGTCAACCGCTCCCACCAGTCTAATTTCGGGCGCGTTTTGCATTGTACTGATTAGCACTTGCCCAACCCGTCCGGCAGCGCCGTGGATAATCACTTTTACCGGATTCATTTTATTACCTCGCTCACAATCAAAAATCGGATCAATCAAATTATAAAACAAATAGACTCTAAAAGTTAATGATTTTTTGAGATTTTTTTACAACTTGTCCAATTTGTCGCGCCAGGTTTTAAGAGAAGTAACCATAACCGAGTTGACGCAGAAACAAAAAATCGCTGGCTTGAATGTTGCCAGCGATTTTACTTTAACCAATTCTATCGGCGGCTGTTGCCGCGGAAAGGCGGGCGCCCACCGCCGCGCGAATCCCGCTGAGGCGGCCTCCCTTCAGGGCGGCTGGATCTTGGGCGTGGTTCCTCACCAGGTTTGGCAAACATAGCTTTGCGAGACAGGTTAACCCGTCCCATATGGTCAATTTCTATGACTTTAACCGTTATTTCATCTCCCACTGCCACCACATCTTCCACCTTTTCCACACGGGTTTCAGCCAGTTCGCTTACATGCACCAATCCCTCTTTACCGGGAGCTATCTCAACCATAGCTCCAAAATTCAGGATGCGGCTGACTTTGCCGGTGTAAATCGCACCGGGTTCAATTTCTTTGGTCAGACTCTCTATGATTTCAATCGCCCGGCGAGCAGATTTCTCATCCGCCGAACCGATTACCACCGTGCCGGTATCATCGATATCTATGGTGCACTTGGTCTCCTCAATAATGGAGCGTATCATCTTGCCGCCGGGGCCGATAACGGTACCTATCTTTTCAGTGTTAATTTTTATCTTGTACATCCGCGGAGCAAAAAGACTGATCTCCGATCTCGGAGCTGAAATCGTTTTTAGCATAATTCCCAAAATATAGTCCCGGCCGTCATGGGCTTGCCGGATAGCTTTTTCCAGGATTTCCAGGCTAATGCCTTTTAACTTGATATCCAGTTGCAGTGCCGTAATCCCTTGCGTAGTACCTGCCACTTTGAAATCCATATCGCCAAAGAAGTCTTCGACTCCGGCGATATCATTCAAAACCGCGTAATTGCCTTTGTCATCGGTCACCAAACCCATCGCTATCCCGGAAACCGGTCGTTTGATAGGAACACCCGCATCCATTAAGGCCAGTGTACTGCCGCAGGTGCTGGCCATCGAAGTACTGCCGTTGGACCCCAGGGCTTCCGAGACCAGCCGCAGGGTATAAGGAAATTCTTCTTTATCAGGGATAACCGGCAGAAGAGCTCTTTCAGCCAGGGCTCCATGTCCAATTTCGCGTCTGCCGGTAGTACCGATACGGCCGGTCTCGCCGGTCGAAAAAGGCGGGAAATTATAGTGATGTATGTAATGCTTGGTTTCTTCAATCCCAATACCATCAAGTTGTTGTCTTTCAGCCATTGAACCCAGTGTGACGGTGGTCATGACCTGGGTTTCACCCCGGTTGAAAAGAGCTGAACCATGAGCGCGCGGAAGCAAACTTACCTCGCACCCTATCGGGCGGATATCCAGCAACCCGCGCCCATCCATGCGGAAAGATTTTTCCAGGATGCTGGCTCTCATCATGGCTTTCATGCGAATATCGTAACCGGCAAAAACATCTGCCACCGCGAACTTATCTTTGAGCTTTTCAGCCAGGATTTGTTTGATGGCCTTTTCTTCCGCTTCACGAGCATCCCGATCGGGAATGCCGATGCAGGCTGCCATGCGAGCACCCGCTAGTTCGTTGATGGCGGCTATTATTTCAGGTTTATCCCAGGCAGGTGGAACCGGCAACTTGGGTTTGGAAAGCCCCTGCAGAAATTCTGCCTGAAAAGCCAGGATTGCCTGATTAGCCTCGTGGCCGAACTTCAAAGCCTCCACCAGGATATCTTCCGATACTTCTTTAGCGCCGGCTTCTACCATCACAATATCTTTACTGGTGCTGCATACCACCAGGTCCAGTTCACTTTCCGCCATTTCAGACAGAAGCGGGTTCAGCACCATTTTGCCGTCTTTATACCCGACCGTTACGCCCGAGACCGGGCCAGCAAACGGCACTTCGGTCATACCCAGGGCGGCTGAAGCGCCGATAATACCCAGAAGATTCGGGTCATTGTCCTGGTCAGTGGACAAAACCGTGACCACCACCTGGATTTCATGTCTCCAGGTTTTGGGCAACAAAGGCCGGATGGTGCGGTCAGTTAAACGGGAGGCTAAAGTAGCTTCGGTGGTAGGCCGGCCTTCACGGCGGATAAACCCGCCCGGGATTTTGCCGGCAGCATACATTCTCTCTTCATAATCTACCGTTAAAGGTAAAAAATCAGAATTCTCGCGCTCAATGTGACTGTTGACCGCAGTCACCAGCGCAATGGTATCTCCGTAGCGTACAGTTACCGACCCGCTGGCCTGTTTGGCCAATTTTCCGGTTTCAAGCGTCAACTTCCTTCCTGCTACTTCACACGAAAGGGTTCTAGTTTCTAACAAAATATTTTTCTCCCCAAAACTCTCAAACTCTACTTGCGCAGGCCGAGCTTTTTAATCAGTTGGTTATAGCGCTCAGGGCTTTCTTTGGCCAGATATTGCAGTAGTCTTCTTCTCTGTCCTACCAGAATCAACAGGCCGCGCTGTGTGCCGAAATCATGTTTGGAGGCCGCCATATGGCTGGTCAGTTGTTTAATTCTTTCCGTCAACATCGCCACCTGGACCTCGGTAGAGCCGGTATCTCCTTCATGAACTTTGAAAGACTCAATGATTTTATTCTTTTCTGATTTGATTAACATTTTCCCCCCGAATATTTTTCTGCGTAATTATGTATACACGAACAAAAAATTATAACATAAATCATGTCTCTCTAGCAATTTTAACCGCCGGCAAAAACCCAAAAGCGGACCAGGCTGAAAACATACGGCAGCAGTCTTCAGGTTGAAACTGACTGGCCGGGTTGTTCAGGCCGTGCCCTCTTTTCTCCGTTTTTAGCCTCCTGCCAGAGTCTGTTTTGCTCATCAAATGAGAGAGAACCCAGGTCCAATCCGCGCTGGCGGCAGAGTTTTTCCATAAAGGCAAAACGGCGGCTGAATTTGCGGTTGGCGTCTCTTAAAGCCGATTCCGAATCTACACCCATCCGCCGGGCAATATTGACCAGGGTGAACATCAGGTCGCCGAATTCATCCGCTTTTTCTTCCAGCGAAACTGTTTGCTTTAACTCCCGTACTTCTTCCGCCAGTTTATCAATCACACCCTCAATATTCTCCCAATCAAATCCCACCTGGGCTACCCGCCGCTGAACATCCTGGCTGTAAGCCAGCGCCGGCAAGTGTTTGGGAACGCTCTCCAGCATCGATTCCTGCCCCTGGCGCTCAGTTTTTTTAATAGACTCCCAATTGAACGAAACCTCCTCCGCATCCTTAACCTGCACACTGCCAAAAACATGTGGGTGCCTCCGAACCAGTTTCTGGCTGATATTGCGGATAACATCTTCCAGCCCGAATTCTCCCTCTTCAGCCGCAATCTGGGAATGAAGCATAATTTGCAGGAGAATATCCCCCAGTTCCTGGCTGAGTTTTTGACTATTGGCCTGGTCCAGGGCCTCCAGAGCTTCGTAACATTCTTCCAGAAGATACTGGCGCAGCGAAGAATGGGTTTGCTGTTTATCCCACGGACAACCTTTTTCGCCTCGCAGTACAGCTATAATATCAACCAGTTTCAGGAATTCTTTTTGCACAGCCTCTGACACATTCTTCTCCTTAAAAATACCCGACCATAGATCCTGTCATGCTCTGACTAAATTTCACCTTCTGCCCTCAGCCACATCCAGTAGCCTGTATCCGGCTGTTTCGGCCTCAAGGCTGAGTTGAATATAAAACACCACCGTTGACCTGGTTTCAGGTCAAATTTTCAACCCGGAACTGCAGGCTCTATTATGTCCTTCTGCCGCACCGGTTAATGTTTGTAACGCTGAGCCAGTTCGGGCTCATAAGGTGCGCGCCGGCCCTGGCACCTTTGATTGGTGCACAACCGGCAGCTAATGAACTCAACCTCGGTTGAAAAATAAATCCCGGAATGCGACTTGGTGGGTATCAGAGCACAATTTTCAGACAACCGGACACCGATATAACCTTCCACATCACCGATAATCTGGAAGATTTTGCGCTGTTCAATTATGGGGAATGAATCAGTTTCCCCCGGGTTAAGGTTAGTCAGCGTGCCGGTTTGATAGGTCTCCTGCAAGAACTTCTTTAAGCCGGATGTGGCTATGAAAAGTAGATGATTTTTAATCGCATCCAGGCAGAATCGCTTGATGACATCCCTGGGAGGCTCAATCGACTCCACTTCCGTTCCAACCGTTGTCATACAAACAAAAGCTGTCTCAACCGGATCCAGTTGAAGGCGCACCAGTTTGCTGTCAAAGGTTATTCCGTCAATCTGCAAAGATTCGGGGGTTTTATGATCAACACATACCACCTTAATCAGAGCTTTAGGCCTGGCCAGAGGACGTAAAACTTCAAACAATTCCAGCAAAGGGGTTTCAAAACGACGGGCATCGCCGTGAATTTTCATCTGCTTCAAAATTGTTCCGGCTTCAAGTTCGATGGGCAGCTGATCCAGTACAATCACCTTATTATCATTCAAAATAGCCAAATCAGGACTCCCTTTTTCTTTTCTATATTATAAAATCCCTGCTCACTGATGTCCAAATTCCTGTGAATCAGGCGTAACCGCCCGGTTTACTGGCCAGGCGGTTTAATTGACTTCATATAGTGGCGCTGGTAACATTGAAACTGGGAGAACGGATATAAATTCGAATGCATCCTCGCGGAGAATTAGCCTCGCCGGCAAAACAGTCATGTGGCAAACAACAGGCCAACCCAAATTAGTAGATTTGCTTCAACGGGCGGAACAACTCGGGTCTTTTTCTCATGCTTATTTACTGGTGGGCCCGCCCCATATCGGGAAAATGACCCTGGCGCTGGATATGGCCATGTCACTCAACTGCCAGTCAGAAAAGGCCATCCATCCCTGCATCAGTTGCACCAGTTGTAAAAAAATAGCCTCCGGCAAGCATCCGGATGTTCAGGTTGTGGAACTGGGGCAAAACGGTGAGGATGAGGACAGCAAAGAAAAGAAACTGATTGGCATAGACCAGATCGATAACATGCTGCATTCGGCCTATCTGGCGACGTTTGAGGGCAAACAACGGTGTTATATTATTAACGAGGCAAGCAACCTTTCCTCGGTCGCAGCTAACCGGCTGCTTAAAATCCTGGAAGACCCCCCCGCCAGAGTCACTTTTATTTTATTAACTGCCAATATCGGCCTGATTCCGGTCACAATAGTTTCACGCTGTCAAAAACTGGTGCTTCAGCGTATGAAGACCGCTGAAATTGAGGCCTTATTGCGGGAAAAACGGGCGATAGAACCGCCCAGGGCCAAACTGCTGGCCCGCCTTAGCCGCGGCTGTCCGGGCTGGGCTTTTGAAACCGCTCAAAACGACCAGTTTCTGGAAGGCAGGCAGGAATCGTTTGAAAAAATGCTGGCATTAGTAAAATCCGGCTTCAGCGAGAGGTTTCCAGCGGCTACTCAATTAGCCTCGCAATACAGCAAGAAGAGGGAGACAGTTTATGCAACACTGGAATCGTGGGTCGATTGGTGGAGGGATATCCTTCTGGTTAAAACTGGCTGCCATGCTGATATTGTTAATATTGATTTTTTGGCTCATTTCACAGAAATGGCCAGGGGTCTTACACTTTTTCAGATAAAAGAGACTATACTTAAAATCGGACAGGCTTCACAGCAGCTTAAAATTAATGCCAACTCGCGACTGGTGCTGGAAGCCCTTATGCTTAATATAGCCAGGCCACAGGTTTTAAAAACCAGTGTACCGGGTCTTGAGGTGTTAAATGCCTGATATTGTGGGGATCAGATTTAAAAAAGCCGGCAAAGTTTATTATTTTGAGCCGGCCGGACTGGAGCTTAAAGCTAATGACTTTGTCGTCGTGCAGACCGCCCGCGGTGTTGAACTGGGGCAGGTCATAATTGCCCCGCGCCAGGTTGTAGCGGCGGATATTACCGCTGAATTGAAGCCGATTGTGCGTAAAGCCACTCCGGAAGACCTGAAACGTTCGCAGGATTATGCGGCTAAAGAGGATAACGCGCTTTCGGAATGCGCCCATATTATTACCAAACTAAACCTGCCTATGAAGCTGGTCTCAGCCGAGTACAATCTGGACGGCAGCCGCCTGACCTTTCAGTTTACGGCGGAGGAGAGAGTTGACTTCCGCGAACTGGTGAGAGAACTGACATCTCTCTTCAAAACACGGATTGAATTACGCCAGATAGGGCCCCGGGACCAGGCCAAAATAATCGGCGGATTGGGACGTTGCGGAAGGCCCCTGTGTTGTGACAGTTTTCTGACTGAGTTTACTCCGGTTTCCATCAAAATGGCTAAAGACCAGGACCTGCC
>DATIKD010000184.1:0-1538 GCA_035477965.1 Dehalococcoidales bacterium
CCGAAAAAATATCCATTTCAGAGACCATAAAATTGGCCTGAAATTGTGCAGGATCAGCAATCTGGAAAACTGTTCTGCCTTTAGCCACCGTGTCACCCGGTTTAATGCTGACTGTGATGATTATTCCATCAAACGGCGCTGTGATCAGGGGATTATTCTTGTTGATATCTTCTATTTGCTTTTGAATGTCGGTAATTGCAGCTTTAGCATCTGCCAGTTCCAATTGAGCGCTGGCAACTGCCGCATTTGAGTCATTTATGGAAGTGTAAGCATCATTAAGTGCGTTTTGGCTGGTTTCAATAGCCAGGTGGGCCTTGGCAATTTGCAAAACAGTAACTGATGACAGACCTGATCCGGTTCCGCTTATCACGGTACGCAGGTTGGCCTGCGCCTGATTCAAAAACTCCTGGTAACTTTTTATCACCTTGGTCCATTCTCCGGCTGTCGCCGGATTGGCGATAGCCTCTACTTTTTGAGTAGCTTTGGCAATATCCAACTCTAATTGGGCCTTTTCAACCAAATCCTGGGCGGCTTTTATCTCGGTAATGGCCAGTAAGTTGGACTGGGCAGTCTGAAGGTCCATTTCCTTCTGTTTCAGCGCAAACTCAGCGACTGCTACTGTGCGCTGGACTTTCATCAGCGCAGTTTCTTTGTTAGAGACGTTTCTTTGAGCGGTGACTATGGATTTATTTAGTGTCTGGATTTGGGTTTCCCAGGCTGAAGTATCCAGTTTGGCCAGCACATCACCAGTTTTAACAGAATCGTAAAGAGCCACTGCGACAGTATCAACCGTTCCTCCGGTAGTAAAAGAAACGTCCTGAGTTTTAGCCAGGGCCAGATTGGCGGTACCAGTTACATTGTTAGAGATATTGCCTGTTGACACAGTTACGTTTCTAACTGCTGGTGTAGCGGTCGCTGTATTAGAAGCGGTACATCCGGCCGCAATCAGCACGATCAGGCTGACAACCAGTATGACTATCAGTGTCTTAATAATTCGCATTAGCTTCCATCCTGTAAAAAATATTTTGACGCGATTTGAACTATCAATAACAATACCAGTAGTGTGTTAAGGAAATATTAACTTAGTATTATTTCGAGGTGGTATGCGTTATTTTTGGAAGTTCAAATGTAAAAATACTGCCTTTACCGAGTTCACTGGAGACACTGACGTTGCCTCCATGAGCTTCAACGATTCTTTTCGAAATGGTAAGCCCCAAACCGCTGCCTCCATCGTTCCTGGCGCGGGATTTATTAACGCGGTAAAACCGTTCAAACATGTTAGGCAGGTCTTCCGGAGGAATACCTTCACCGGTATCCGTAACTTTTACCTGAACCTTCTCTCCAACCAGTTGAGCCGATACTAACACCGTACCGCCAGGTTGGGTATGAGTGATAGCATTGGCTAGAAAATTTAGCAGGACCTGGTTAATCCGGTAGCGGTCAATATGGAGAACCGGCAATTCTGCGGGAAGTTCAGTTGTTACCGTTAACCCTTTTTCTAAAGCTTTAACCTGAACACTCTTAACTGATTGGTTTAT
>DATIKD010000185.1:0-6356 GCA_035477965.1 Dehalococcoidales bacterium
ATCTCCGCCCCCAGATTGTAGCGGTCGTCCGGATTATTGCCGAAGAATCCAATGATTTCATCCGCATCATGAGTGTGAGCGCGAGCTTCATTGGTTTTAAATCCGGGTGGGCGCATATACCAGGAACAGTTGATTTGGAAAGCTCCTTCCACTACGTTGTTATCCATCCATAAAATGCGGTTGGCCCATAGGGCATAACCGGCATTGAATTCAGGAGTAAAGTGGGCCGGGGTCTTGAGGCTGGTTACAATATATTTGCCATATTGAGTATTTTCCACGCTGAAAAACCTCCCTGATTTTGTGATTCTGGCGGTCTCCAAATTTTCTGCCAACTAACCGGTTTGATCTATAGAGAGACATAATGTTCCGGTAGTGAGCCGGTGGAATCCGGCCTGGTTTTCTGGCGGCCTCCGGGATAGTTAAAAACCTGCTTCAGGCAAAGAATAATACTCCAAAATATTCTTACCTTCTTTTGGTTTTCAGCGCACGAACCTCTCCCTGGTTGAGTTCGCGTACCTGCCCTTCCGGCAGAGGACCAAGCTGGAGGCTGCCGATGCGGACCCGTTTTAGTTCTAAAACCGGGTAGCCAATGACTGCGAACATGCGCCGCACCTGCCTTTTTTTTCCTTCGTGAATAGTAATGGAATAGTTGTAAGGGGGTATGTTAACTGCCTTTATTTTTGCCGGTGAGGTACGCCCGTCAGACAACACAATTCCCCGCTCCAAATTTTGCCGTTGTTCCTGTGTTAGAATCCCCTCTATCCGGACCAGATACTCTTTTTCATGCTGGAAGCGCGGATGAGTCAGATGGAAAGTCAATTCTCCGTCATTGGTAATTAGTACCAGCCCAACCGAGTCTTTATCCAGCCTGCCGACCGGATAGAGCCTGAAAGACCGGTATTTGGCCGGCAGGATATCCAGAATGGTTGTTCCACCGCGCTCATCTTCGGTGGTGGAAACAATCCCTTTGGGTTTATGCAACATCAAATAGATGATTTTTTCCGAATCCAAAACGACCGGCTTATCGTTAACCGTAACTGTGTCTTTTTGACTGTCCACCGGGTGAGTATAACTCTCAACTACTAAACCGTTGACTTTCACGCCGCCCCGCTTGATAATGGCGGTAAGTTGCCGCCTGGAGCCTATTCCGACTGCCGAAAGCAGTTTAATCAATGACTGTTGCGCCATTAAAACCTTCTAAGTTTAGTACTTCCTGAACGTTGATGAATTACCGCAGGCATATCCTATATCTTATCTTATTGCCGCTCCGGATACCAGTTGAACGCTTTCATTGTCATACCCGCGGCGCAGCATTTACGGTCCCCTTCGCCTGTCATGCCGGAGGCCCTTTTCGTTGTCATCCTGGAAGCCTCGAATGGCGAGGCTGAAGGATCCGGACGAGGGGCGGTAAACCCTGGAGACATGGCTGTTTAGGGGCCCCTCCCTGCCAGATCCTTCGCCCCGATGAGTAGTAAAGGAGCATCGGGACTCCAGGATGACAACCTTATTTTCATAGCAATCCCTCACGCCGCTTGCCAGCGGCACCCCGAAGAACGGAAATAATGTATTTTCGGAGTAACTTATTTTCGAGGGAATGACAGGTTGGGGTTTTAGATTCTTCGCCCCGCTCAGGTATGAAGGCGTTCTCGGGATTCAAGATTGACAAACGGGCTGTCAAGCCGTAACAACCTCCGACCGGCTGAACCTCGCAGACGGCGTTTCAGACGTCCTTGAATTCCATCATATATGCCACTATAATTACTTAAAATCATATTAACGATTGAATCCGTTTTCTGTTTTTCAATATCACTGAAAGGAGGCTCCACCGGAGCAATGTCAATTAACAGCAGTCCCGCCAGCCCTCCACCCGCCAGAAAAGCATCTTTTTTTACCACCACTCTGCCGCTCTTTGTGATGGCCCATTTCGGCCACCATTTGATGACCGCCCTGCCCGGCATATTGCTGCCCTTCATACGCAGTGATACCACTTTAAGCGCCAACGGCCTGACCAACTCTCAGGTGGCCTGGGTAATTTCCGCCTTTTCTCTGGCTTATGGATTCGGTCAACTGCCCGGAGGATGGCTGGCGGATAAAATCGGACGGCGGGCCATGATCGCAGTAGGAATATTTGGGGTTGCCCTGATCGGAATTTTAATCGGCCTGTCCACCTCTTATCAGATGCTTTTGATTTTACTGGTTGTAATGGGCATATTGGGCGGAGGCTACCATCCTTCGGCCACGCCCTGGATTTCAGCCTCAGTCGGAGAGTCCAGGCAAGGCCGGGCCATCGGGTTCCACTTCGTGGGAGGCGGAGCCGGCTTTTTTGTCGCTCCCTTCATCGGTGCCGCCATCGCTGCCACCTGGGGCTGGCATATGTCATTCATTGTCCTGGCAATTCCCTGCGCCATATTTGGAATCGCCTTTTTCTTTGTCCTGCGGCGGCAGAAAGATGCCAATCTGAGATCCGTCAGCGATTCTCACGGCGGCAGTGTGAGGGCTTCTGCCAACCGCTGGAAACCCCTTATCGCTCTCATTACCATGAGTTTCATCGGAGGCAGCCTGGGCTCGGTCATGGTATTCTTTTCCCTCTACCTGGTGGACCATTTCAGCATTGCCAAACAAACTGCCGTCTACGTGGTGGCCATTTCATCCTTTGCCGGAATCTGGGCCGGGCCGGTAGGAGGCTGGGTTTCGGACCGGATCGGGCGTCTGCCTATCATAATACTGTCTTCAATGATTAGCGGACTGATTATGCTGGCGGTGCCCTGGGTTGCCTATGGTCCGGTTTTATTTTTGCTGCTGCTGATTTCGGGTATAAATATGTACATGGGCGCTCCGGTTGCCGAAGCCTTCATCATGGGCCAGACCGCTGCCAAAAACCGCTCATTGATCTACGGCATGTATTACCTGGCCGGTCAGGGCAGTGCCCTTTTTGCGCCGCTGATGGGGCTACTGATAGATAATCGGGGCTACCACTGGACCTTTATTATGGCCGGAATTTCGGTGATACTGGTCACCCTCGTATGCGGGTCGATCCTCTGGTCGACGCGCAAACTGCCGTCACAGCTCTACAGTGTTTGACAACCCTTCAGGTTTTATTCAGAGCGGGGTGCAGACTTTCACCCCGCTTTTTGTCTTTTCCCAGCTTTGACATACCGGATTCAGCGTGCTAAACTTGTCTCAATTTCAAGGACGACAATATCGATAATGATAGTTGGTTGAGACCGATTTAATCCACATAACATTTTAGTTGGAAAAGAGCGGACTCCACCCGCTCCAGCGGGAATGGCCGGGTTTCACCCGGGGTTGTTGGCGCAGAGTAAATCCGGCTCCGGCGGCTGGCCGGGCCTTACTGAACCTGCAGCCGAACTAGATCCGGGATTTTAGTATAATGCAAAACTAAGGAGGCAGCCGGCATGACGTACCATCAGGACCTGGGAACAAGAATACAGCGATTAGAAGACCTGGAAGCTATCCGCAACCTGCACCGTGACTATATTTTCTGGCTGAATAACCGTGAATGGGACAAGATTGTAGACTGCTTTGCGGTAGATGCACAAATACAGGTCTTTTACCATTCTCGAGCGGACGGAATTGCGCAAATCCGAAAATTGTTTTTTGATGAGATATCCACTATCAACACCGGCAAGGGCCGCGACGCACATTTTACCACTATGCCGGTGATCAGGGTAGAGGGTACAAAAGCCTCCGGCCACTGGATGCTTTATATCATGATTTCCGATGCGGTCACCGGCCAGCCGCAAAAAATACTGCAGGGCCGCTATGAATGCGAATATGAAAAATTGGCCGGTCACTGGAAATACAGTAAGGTCTGCTGGGTCTGTCCCTGGCCGCGCACCCCGGAATCAAAGCCAACCCTGGAAGACGTCCGAGTGCTGGGTTTTGACTACTAAAAGAATTATCCGGATATTCCCGCTGAAGAACATGTGCTCTTTGTGAGAGGTGAATCGATGAACGGCTGGACAGGTCAAATCCTGAAAGTTGACCTCAGTCATAAAAATATTACCCGGTTGGCCAGTGCTGAATACACGGGTAAATTTTTAGGCGGCCGCGGCATAGCCTCACGTTTGTATTGGGAAACCATTCCTGCCAGCACCAGCCCTTTCGACCCGGCCAACCCCTTGATATTCATGACCGGGGCTCTCACCGCCACCGGAGTGCAGGGCGCTACCCGCATGAATGTGATATCCAAATCACCCATGGCTTTCCCTGAAAGTTATTGTTATGGCAATATGGGGGGTTTTATTCCCCCGGCTATCAAGCGGGCCGGCTTTGACGGCATTATAATTACAGGCCAGTCATCCCATCCAGTCTACCTCTGGCTGCATGACGGCAAAGCTGAAATCCGGGACGCAGCCCATCTATGGGGAGAGGGGGCCTATCGTACCGGAGATATTTTAGTCCGGGAGCACGGCGCCGGGACCTGCTTTCTAACCACTGGTCCCGCGGGAGAGAACCTGGTGCGTTCAGCTACCATCTTTGGCTCTCATCTTTCATCCTCCTGTGCGGGATTCGGTGCAGTGATGGGTTCCAAGAAACTGAAAGCTATTGCCATTCTCGGGACAGGACATCCGTCCGTGGCCGATCCGCAGAAACTACAAGAACTGAATCGTTACACCTTCAAAATCAATAAAAAAATAAGGCTGGCTATCCCGCCCATCGTAACCAACACCGGTCATGGTCACCTCCTGGAAGTGATCGGCAAACATAGCTGTTATCAATGCGGGCTGGAATGCATCCGCAACCAGTACCGTTTTGGGGGTAAACTGGAAGGCTTCCGGCACTGTCAGGCTATGGAGTACTATCTGCCCTGGAAATATGCCCGGGAAGATGAGCCGGTGGATACCTTTTTTGATGCTTCCACTTTGGCTAATGATTATTCTATTGATACTTTCGAACTGCAAAGCCTGGTAGACTGGATGTATGCCTGCTATAAAAGCGGCGCTTTATCCGAACTGGAAACCGGCCTGCCGCTGGCCCGCATCGGCACCCGTGAATTTCTGGAAAAACTACTGCAACTGATCGCATTCCGGCGGGATTTTGGGGCAATTCTGGCTGAGGGAATGGTGCGAGCCAGAGAAAAAATGCCGGCTAAAGCCGCAGCCCTGTTCACCCATTCAATCGCTCCCATTGGCCAGTATGATCTAGCCCCTCCCCGGGCCTATGTCGTCCATTCTTTGACTTACCCCATGGAACCGCGTGTTCACCAACCGCTTATCCACGAAACCGGTTTTCTGGGAGCCGCCTGGAGTTTTGAACGGATGCAGCCGGGCAGCACGGGGGTAACACCGGCTGTTTACCAGGAAATCGCCCGGATATTCTGGGGTAGTGAAGAAGCGGCGGATGTTTCCGTTTATGAGGGTAAAGCGCTGGCGGCTAAAATGATACAGGACCGTACCTACCTGAAGGACAGCCTGGGCCTTTGCGACTGGGCCTGGCCGGTCAATTATTCCCTTAACACTCCCGATCATCTGGGAGACCCCACCCTGGAAGCCCAATTATTTACCGCTGTCACCGGTCTCCCGGGTGATAATCTGAATTTGGCGGCAGAACGGATTTTTAATCAGCAACGCCTGATTTTACTGCGGGAAGGTCGAAGGGTCCCGCAGGCTGACTACCCGCCTGAGTATAATTTTCTTGAACCTTTAAAAACCAATGCTCGCGGAGACCCGATGCTGGTCCCCGGTCCCGGCGGCGTTCCAGTCGATGCGGTTGGAAAGATGCTGGATAAAGCCAGATTCTCCAACTTGCTTCAGGAATATTACCGCCTGCGGGGCTGGGATGAAAAGAGCGGAATCCCTTCGCCGGAAACTCTGGCCAGTCTGGGACTCTAACCCCATATGGAAAAACCGGTTCAATCCGACAGTATTTTTTAAGGAGGTCTAAATGTTTCAGGTCAAAGCTACAGTAATCGGATTCAGGGGCGATGAAGAAAAGTATCCCTGCCACTTCCAGCACAAGATTGGCGACCAGTTCATATATGACGGTGAAAAATATATCGGCCGCATCTGCCCGGGTCTATCCGCCGTGGTAGTGCCAAAGATGATGGGACTCTTTGCCGCCGGTCCCCGTATCGTACCCACGCCCCAGCATTATTACGCTTTCTGGTACTCTCCGGTCAGCCGCAAGGATGCCAAGAAGAAGATTTATGACGGCATCGGTTTCCGCAACGTCCTGGAAACCGCAGTGGAGGACAGCCGGCATATTGCCAGCTTGAAACCGGCCCATGCCTTCGAATGGCCGCCTATTACCGAACGGACGGTTAATCTGGACAACTCCGTGGTAACCTGCGGTGATACCCGTACCTCGCTGATGATGAAAATAGAAGCTTTTGA
>DATIKD010000186.1:0-3027 GCA_035477965.1 Dehalococcoidales bacterium
CCTGCGGCTACCACCCCGGTGCAGACCACTCCAAAACCCACGACTCCCACCACAGTTACCCCCAAGAGAGGCGGGACTTTGAGAGTAATCCAGGTCAACGGTCCCACCAACCTCAGCTATGTGCCCGAGCAAAATATGACGGATGAGACCTCGGCCAAGGCCTACGCCGAAACCCTGGTTTACTGGGCTGGCAACGGTGAGTTTTTACCTGAATTAGCCACCAGTTGGGACCTGGACCAGGCCAATAAGACAGTCACTTTCAAATTGAGGCAAGGTGTAAAATTCCATGACGGCACTCCCTTTAACGCCGAAGCGGTCAGAGCGAATGTTCAATTGCTGATTGATAACAAGAGATTGTCCAACGGCCAGTTTGTGACGGCTATCGAAGCGGTGGACGAATATACTTTCCGCTATAAACTTAACGGCTGGATGAGCCCGCAGTTATTACTCCATTCTTACGGCTATAACCTGTTAACCATGTATTCACCCACAGCTTTACAAAAGAACGGCAAGGATTGGTGCAAATCCAATTTTGTCACCACCGGGCCTTTTATTTTCGAAAGCTATACCCGTGATGTCGGGATGAAGATTGTCAGAAATAATAGCTACTGGCGCGGCTCGCAATATCCTTACATGGATGCTATCCAGTGGATTTATGTGGCCGATAATACCATTGCGGCAACCAAATTACAGGCCGGTGAGGGCGATGCCTGGACCGGTCCGCCGCTCAAAGAGACGAATGACCTGCTCAAAATGGGTTTTGTAAACAATCCCCTGCCCAATATGTATCAGGATATCGTCCTGGACAACAAAACAGCCGGTCCCTTCAAAGACATCCGGGTCCGCGAAGCGGTGGAATATGCCATTGACAGAGAAGGCCTGGCAGCCGCCTTTGGCTATGGTATGTTGAAACCAGTGTTCCAGGTCGGACCAGTGGGCACTGCCGGACATAATCCCAATTTCAAAGAACGCCGCTATAACGTAGCCAAAGCTAAAGAACTGCTGGCCGCAGCCGGGTTTTCCGGCGGTTTTTCAACCACCTTACTGACTATGTCCGGAGGAAGGGATGTAGCTGCCGCCCTGCAGGCAATGCTGGCAGAAGTGGGGATTAAGGTGACGGTGGATGTGGCCGATGTTGGCCGCTACATGGGGGCCCTCTATGGTCCGGGCTGGGGAGGCGGAATCCTTCTGTTCTCAGTACCGATTGACCCGGTGTTCTGCATCGGCTGGTTCGTGCACTTCGGGCCGCGGGCTATCTTCCCCTATCCCAGCCTGGAATGGCCGGCGCAATACAAGACCTTGACTGAAGCAGTTTACAATGCGCCGGATGCTGCCGGCCTGGCCAAAGCTACCCAGGACATGATTACCTTTGTTAATGAACAGGCGGTGGTAATTCCGCTTATCCAATCTCTGACCAGTTATGTCACTACCAAAGCGGTTAAGACCGACCGTTACAAAGACCATTTTATGGTCTGGCATACCTACAAGGACTGGCTGGATAAATAACGGTCCAAGAACCTGACTAAAGAACCTGACTAAAAGTTAATGAAGAAAACCGGGTGGTGTAGCCCATTAGAATTAAAGGGACTACATCACCCGGTGATAAAAGTAATTTTCAGGCCAAACCACAGGTAAAGCGGTAAAGCCGAATATAGATTTTATTGATCTGACTCGTTTTAAATCTGAGAAACCGAGGTTTGGGATGACCACATTTATTATTCGCAGGATCTTATGGTCGCTACTGATTTTAGTACTGCTGACCCTACTGATTTTCTTTTCCATGCGTTTACTGCCCGGTGACCCTCTCTTAATCTTTCTGGGATCAACCCAAAGCTATGCCAGTCTATCACCCGAAGCCCTTGACCAGATGCGGCAAAAATACGGACTGGATAGACCTGTTATCGTCCAGTATTTTGACTGGATTGGAGGTGTTTTGCGGGGTGACCTGGGAGACTCAATATTTTACCATGAAACCGTGGGATCGCTGATTAGTGAGAAATTACCCGTCACTTTAAACATCGGAATTGCAGCCTTTATCGTAGCGACCATATTAGGAACAGCTTCCGGTTTGCTGGCCGGATTACGGCGGGGCAGAGCGGCTGACCAGATTGTTACGCCGCTGGCTTATGTGGGCATCACCGTTCCAATTTTCTGGCTGGGTATACTTCTCATTTATGTGTTTGGTTTGAAGGCCGGCTGGCTGCCCATCGGCGGTTATGTTTCGCCTTTTGAAAACTTCTGGCTAAATATCAAAATGCTGTTAATGCCGGTAGCCTGCCAGTGTGTGACCGGTGTAGCCTCCATATCCCGCCAGATGCGTTCCAGTGTGCTCGAAGTGTCCAGTCAGGACTATATCCGCACTGCCTGGTCGAAGGGTCTGCCGGAGCGTGCCATTGTCCTGAAACACATCCTGAAAAACAGCCTGATACCGGTAGTTACTCTAGCCGGATTTGCTATCAGCATGATATTCGGCGGCTCGGTATTGATTGAAACCGTCTTTAATATCCCCGGCATGGGGAGGCTGATGGTAAGTTCTATTTTTAACCAGGACTACGTGGTTGTCCAGGCCTGCACTTTGATTTTTGGTGCGATAGTGTTGTTCGTGAATTTAGTGATCGATATTTCATATGGCTGGCTGGATCCCAGGATACGGTACGGTTAGGGGAGATTGAAAATGGCGAATATCGACGAAATTGCTGCATCCGCCGCTTCGGCGCCGCCCCGTGTGAATGAATTAAGGCGATTTGTGCGCGTATTTTTTCAGCGCCGGATGGTGATATTCGGGTTAGTGGTTTTGGTTATATTATTTTTTTCCGCCATATTTGCCCAACAACTGGCGCCTCATGATCCCTATAAACCCAATTACCGCAATGTCACTGCCCAGCCCAGTGCCGAATTTCCGCTGGGAACCGATCAACTGGGCAGGGATATCCTGAGCCGCCTGATTTACGGGTCGCGCACGGCCATTCTGGTGGGTTTTCTGACTGCCGGCATAGCGGCGGTGGTGGGCATGTCACTGGGGCTGAT
>DATIKD010000187.1:0-6908 GCA_035477965.1 Dehalococcoidales bacterium
GTTTCAAGTGTCCTGGTTAATACGGGGTCTATCGAACGAAAATCCAGATAGCCACGGAAAATGGAAGAACTACCAATCATCGTTAACGCCATATAGTTGCCGGTTGATACACATTGATTAATGCTAAATCCGTGGAAAGTAACAACGTGCCCGCTCGGATCGGTATACTTCAACGGATTATTCAGGCAGTAAGAGTAGCGGTTAAATGATTGAGGATTGGCGGGACTCTGCACTATCGTATCTGCGCTGATGAACCTGCCGATCTGGGGATCATAGTAGCGGGCGTTATAGGTGTAGCTCTCCGTACACGCTCCGGAAACCCCCGTCAACCGGTCGATGAAGTCGTAGGAGAAATTCTCCGTTTGGGAGGCCACTGCGTCATGGCGCTGCGCCAGGTTGCCGGAGGGCACGATTTTGGCGTAAAGGTAAGAGCCGTAGACAGAGGCCAAAGGAAAGCGAAGTCGGAGCCTTCGGATTTATCCACTGAGTACTGCTTAGCTATATTATATACTGACGGAAATTGCTAAATTGTTAAAGAGCACATTTTAATTGTGGTCATAAAGAGTAAAACGGTCTACTTCACCCCCTGGTTTTAGTTTCTTAAGATAACGTTTCAAAAAATATACCGGCAATAACCAGGTCAGGAGTAAAAAAACGGGGAAACTTGTTTCTCCGACTATTATACTAGCAATGTCTCCTACGGAATAATAGATTCTACCAATATAATGATAAAAACCGAGGAGTAACATCACGTACCCGATAGAAATATACCATGTCATTTTTCGAGTACGGCGCGGACCTCTGGCCAAAAGGGCGACTTCTGGATGCTCAGAGTCAATTAAAAATACGTTATACAGCCACCTGGCTGGCTTTTTTTTATCCACCAGAATTGCTTCATAAAGAATGCTGGCAGCACTGGCAAAACCTGGGAATAAACCAAACAGTATTCCCAACCAGCTTGAAGTTAACCACATAATTAAGTATTCCATGTCTAGTACGCGTACCCTTCAAAATTGCTGGTACACAAACCACTCATAACCTTATTTACTATCTGGATCTCTTAATATTTTGTCTAAATAATATTGACACGCTTCATCTTCATTACCGAATATTTGTTCATTTCCTTTTTTACCTTTTTCGAAGAAGTACACAAACCAGGTGCCAAACCGTTCTTCTAGTACATATGCAGAATCAACACCTTGAGGACCATCTAAAGAATACGATTGGGGAGAAATGCCTTCTTTATCAAGAATGTTCTTTAGATCAATTCTGTTCATTTTGTGAACCCTATCATGTGTAAATAACCTTCGGCAGTTAATTGTCCGGTGGATGCTGGAAAGCGATATTGAATACCAAACCCAAAATGTACTTTGACTGCTTGAAAGCTCGCCCCGGGACTCTCAGCAATCATCATAAAAGATCTTTCAGAACTATATCCCAAAACATATCGCCATCGGCGGTCGGGTTTAATCAAGAAAGCTACCTGAAAGAGAATATAAAGAAATAAATATATTTATAATTGTTACAACTATAAAGTAGTTTTCTGGTCGTGTCAAGGGGTTTTAGGGGCCAAAATCCACGACTTAAAGGCTTCACAAGAATGTGAAGGATCCTGCACATCCGGGAGCAATTCCTCAGGCTGGTTTAGCCTGGATACAGGGTGAAACAGGGCTGGCATATGGTCATGCTGCGCAATTCGGAATGACATCCCGCCCGGCATGACGGTCTCCCTCTTTCCTGTCACTCCACTGCGAAGCGAAGGCTTTGGAACCCCCCTCCTCCAGATGCTTCAGCCTCGCCGTTCGAGGCTTCCAGCATGACACGCGACGAACCCCCCTCGTCCAGATGCTTCAGCCTCGCCATTCGAGGCTTCCAGCATGACACACGAAAATGGCTTCCAGCATGACAGCCGAAAAGGGCCGCCGGCATGACAATTTGCTGGCCGCCCCTCGTCCAGATGCTTCAGCCTCGCCATTCGAGGCTTCCAGCATGACAGCCGAAAGGGGCCTCCAGATAAGCCGGTTTGCTTGACGTTAGTGTTAACATACCGGCAAATAAACGGTAATATTTTCCGCTAAAACCTTTTATTTCTATAATATTTTGAAAAATATCAGCGGCTTCAGTCAGGCTCCTGAAAATGAACTGGAAACAGCTTTGAACACGTATGAGACTATTGACAAGCTTTTAGGACTGTGCCATTATGTATCTTACAGGCGGAAAACGGTTGCCGCTAACCGCCTAAGAAAATGAGAGGAGTGCCAATATGGTTACCGAAACCAGAACCAGCGTCCGCTACAATTCCGCCCCCATTTGGGAGAAAATCGCTCCAAAAGCCAAAATTACTGTTTTTCATTGTTTCAATGCCCTGGCCGGGGTCGATCTTCCTGAAAATCCGGATTATGAAATACAATGCCTGAAACTCCCCTGTTCGGGTATGACGCGTGAAGTGGTCTTTTTACGCGCTTTCGAAGCCGGTGCGGATGCCGTTCTGGTGATGGTTTGCCCGGTAGGTTCCTGCCATTATTTACAGGGCAATTTACGCACGGCTAAAAGAGTGGCCAGAGTTAAGAAGATTATGGATGAGATCGGAATTGACGGACGGCGTCTAAACCTCTTTAATATATCTCACGGAGACCGGTTGACAGCCAAACGGATTATCGATCAGGCTCTAGCTGAAATCGCCGTTATGGGACCCAATCCGGCAAACTGAAATAAACTGAAGGGGCGCTCCTGTGATTACGGGTGAACAAAAACCACTGGCCGAAATCAAGGCCAAACTAAACGCATACAACAAAATTCTGCTGCTGGGCTGCGGCACCTGTGTTAAAACCTGTTTTGCCGGCGGCGAAGATGAAGTGGCCACACTGGCTTCCTCACTGAGATTGGCTTTTAAAAAGGACGGTCAATCAATTCAGATTGATGAATTGACCATTGAGCGGCAGTGTGAAGATGAATTTATCCGGGAAGCGGCTGCTCTGGTAAACCGGAATCAGGCGGTCCTGTCGCTGGCCTGCGGAGTGGGTGTCCAGATGGTGGGCAGTCGCTTCCCCAAAACTCCGGTACTGCCGGGCGTCAATACCACCTTTATGGGTATCCTGGAAAAACCGGGGCTTTTCCTGGAACGCTGCCTGGGCTGCGGAGACTGTTTTGTAGATAGATTCGGCGGCTTTTGCCCCATCAGCCGCTGTGCCAAGAAGCTCTTCAACGGGCCCTGCGGCGGGTCGGTGGCCGGCCAATGCGAAGTCCGATCTGACAGCGAGTGTGTCTGGGCTCAAATTATCCTCCACGCTGAGGAGATGGGCACTCTCTCCCGGCTGGCAGAATATGTCCCGCCCAAAGACTGGCGGAGAAGTTATTCCGGCGGTTCCCGCAGACTTGTCAGAGAGGACCATGTCATATGATTATCAGCAGGTTACAGCAGCTTTTAGACCAGGGTCATTTTGTGGTTACCGCCGAAATTGGACCTCCCCGCGGGGCAGACCCGGATGTGGTGCGGGTTAAAGCTAATTCCATCTCAGGCTATGTGGATGCCATTAATGTTACCGATAATCAAACGGCCATCGTCCGGATGTCCAGCATGGCCTCCTGCGCTCACCTGGTTTCGATGGGTTTTGAACCGGTGATGCAGATGGTTACACGCGATCGCAACCGCCTTGCCCTGCAATCTGATATTATGGGGGCCTTTTCACTGGGTATTCGTAATATTTTATGCCTGTCCGGCGACCACCAGACATTCGGTTCACAGCCGGAAGCCATGAATGTTTTTGACATCGACTCCATGCATCTGATTAATCTGGTCAAAACCATGCGGGACAAAGGGACGGATATGAGCGGTTTCGCCTTGACCGGCGCTCCCCGCATGTATATCGGCGCGGCCGAAAATCCGTTTGCTGACCCTCCGGGTTTCAGAGTCCAGCGTTTGGCCAAAAAAATCGCCGCCGGCGCTCAGTTTATACAGACTCAGTGTGTTTTTGATGTTGAACGGTTTAAGGAATGGATAAACGGCGCAGCCAGTCAGGGTTTAACTGAAAAAGTACATATTCTAGCGGGCGTCACTCCCCTAAAATCGGCGCGCATGGCTAAATACATGGCCGAAAAAGTTTCCGGTATCAGCATTCCGGAAGCTGTTATCAATAGAATGGAGGGTGTTTCCCGCGAGAAAGCCGCCTCCGAGGGAATAAAAATCTGCCTGGAAACAATCCGGCAACTGCGGGAGATCAAAGGCGTCCACGGCATCCATATCATGGCTATTGATTGGGAAGAGAGGGTGCCGGAGATAGTTCTGGCCGCCGGTCTGCATCCCCGGCCGCAGGTTTAGACCAAACAAAAGCTCGAATGATTTCAGGGAGTTTCAAATGCCCTCCAAATATCACATTCATACCGCTAAAATGGACCCCCGCTTCAATCCGATCGGCAAGTATGCCACGATTGAGTTCCGTGAGGACTGCGCCGGAAGTTGCCGCAACTGTGTCAAAAAGCAATGCGCTTATAATATTTTCAAAGATAACGCCGACCACTGGAGCAATATGCAGTCTCCGGAGTTCTTATATATTTGCAAGAGTTGCTACCGCTGTGTGGAGAATTGCACCAGGGGCATTTTTTCACTGGCCATCAATCCCGAATACCGCACGCTGGGGGATGATTACTGGACTGCGCCGGTAATTGTTTCCACCTGGGCACAAGCGCATACGGGAGCGATCCCGGTTTCCGGTGCGGGCTACCGCGGCAGGTTTGCCGGAGAAGGTTTTGATTCCATCTGGACGGATATGTCGGAAATTGTGCGGCCTACCCGGGATGGTATCCATGGCCGTGAGTATATCAGCACGGTGACAGAACTCTCCCGCCGGCCTTCCAGGTTAAAGTTCAATTTGGATGGATCGCTGGTCACACCTGAAACACCTATCCTGGAAATACCTTTGCCGGTTACCCTGGTTCAGCCGCGTTTCGGAGTTTTAAGCCAGAACGTGCTGCTGGCTATGGCGGCAGCCGCCCGCCAGGGGGGTACCCTTTTGTTTATCCGTCCTGAAAGCTATACTCCGGCTTTTGCCGGCTATGCCGGCAGTCTGGTCCCCTGTCTGACGGCAGGTAGTGTGGCTCAATACGGCGGCCTGGTTAAAAACAGCCGTATGGTGGAAGTGGCGGATAGTCCCGGCATCGAACAAGCAGTGGCTGAATTACGGCAAATTAAACCCGATGTTTTCATCGCGGTGGGTTTGGCCCTGGATTCTTCAGCGGCTGACCGGGCCGTCCGGCTGGCCGGCCTGGAGGTGGACACCCTGCATTTTTACGGGAGCGACACCGGTTGGGAAGTCAAAACTGCCAGTCCGCGGCATATGAAAGACATGATTCGTGAAATTCACCTGAAACTGGTAGGGGCTAAAGCCCGGCATAACATTAACCTGGTATTTTCGGGCGGTATGGCCCTGGCTGAACATATGGCCAAAGCCATTCTTTGCGGAGCGGATGCGATTTCGATTGATATACCCTTGTTGATCGCGCTGGAATGCCGTCTGTGCTACCGCTGCAAGCGGGGTAAAGCCTGCCCGGTGCAACTGGAAGCCATCGAATTGAAATGGGGCACACAGCGCATGGTTAATCTGCTGGGAGCCTGGCACAACCAGCTTCTGGAAGTGATGGGGGCCTGCGGTATCCGCGAAGCCCGGCGTTTAAGGGGTGAGATTGGACGCTCAATGTGGTTTGAAGATTTGGAAAGGGATAATTTTGGGCCTTTATTCGGGACCCGCAAAGTAAGCAGAATCTGACCTGTAACGGAGATGCCGCTTGAAAACCATGAAGAACATAAATTCTGCCGGACGGAGTAAGCCTGAACGGAGCCTGGCCAGAGGAGAAAGACAGCCTTCGCGCTTTCGTAATCCGTTTGGCAAATATATGGTGAAACGTAACGCCAACTGTAATTCCTGCGGGTTATGTGCCCGGCTTTGTCCTTACGGTGTTCATCTGCGCTATCAAAACTATACTCAGCCGGTCCGCCCGCTGGACTACCTGTGCATTGGTCCCGGCTGTGCGGCCAATGATTTTTTCTGCGTCAGGAACTGTCCCCGCCAGGCCCTGGCGGTGGGCCTGAACCCGATATTGGAAACCATCGGTGACTACCGCTGGAGCGCCGAAATGATACTGGCCCACTGGTACATGGCGGAGACCGGCAACCTGCCCTATATCGACCTGGAGTATAATCTGGGTTATTCAGGCGGTGGTTTTGATAAATTACGCTTTAGAATTCCGGACCCCAAAGACTATCTGAATATTCCGGATGAAGAAATTGATACCAGTATTTTGTTAAACAAAAGGGATGACGGAAGGCCGAAACGGGTTATTTCCCAGCCTTGCTACGGCGGTGGAATGTCGTTTGGCTCCACCGCTTTGCCGGTGCTGGTGGGGCGAGCGCGGGCGGCCAAAATACTGAACACTTTCACCTGCACTGGTGAAGGCGGTTACCCGGATGCCTTTATTCCTTACCGGGATAACATCATCACACAGGTGGCTACCGGCCTTTTCGGTGTCAGAGAAGAGACCATAATGCACGCTCCGGTGGTAGAATTCAAATATGCCCAGGGCGCCAAACCCGGTCTGGGGGGGCATCTGCTGGGCGATAAAGTAACTCCCGAAGTTGCCAGGTTGCGGGAAACAGTGGTAGGTAGTTCACTCTTTTCGCCTTTCCCTTTTCACAGCGTCTATTCGGTTGAGGATCACAAAAAGCATCTGGACTGGATCAAGCACATCAATCCGCGGGCGCTGGTTTCAGTCAAAGTGTCCACTCCTTCGGATTCGGATATGGTGGCGGTGGGAAGTTACTTTGCCGGAGCCCATATTATTCATTTCGACGGCAGTTACGGCGGCACCGGTGCGGCCCCCGAGATTGCCAAAAAGAACATCGCCATGCCTATTGA
>DATIKD010000188.1:0-1540 GCA_035477965.1 Dehalococcoidales bacterium
CAGCACATGAACAAAATAACCAATATGAACAAAGTGGAAAGAACAATTCCGGGAATGATGCCGGCAATGAATAGTTTGGAAATGGATGTACCGGTAAGAAAACCATATAAAATAAATGGTGCACTGGGTGGTATGAGAGTACTTAATGCTCCACCGGCAGCAATGGCACCACAGGACAGACGCGGGTCATAGTTAAACCGGCGCATTTCAGGATAAGCCACCGTGCCCATCGTAGCTGAAGCTGCCAGACTGGTCCCGCAGCAGGCACCGAAGGCCGTAGAAGCCAGTTCAGTCGCAACTGCCAGACCGCCTCGCCATCTTCCAACCCATTTATAACCAATGTCATACAAGTCTGAACTGATCCCCGAATTAAAAACAAAATAGCCCATCAGGATGAACATGGGCAGGGACAGAAGAGCGCCGTTAGTAGCCCAGGTAAATGGAGCGCTACCCAAAAGGTATAGACCCGGGCCAGTGCCCTTTACCAATATCATTCCAACACCGCCAACCAGGGCAAAGGCGAAAGCAATGGGTATTCTGAAGGCTATCAAGATAAAAAAAGCCACCAGGGCGATAATGCTGATAGTTAACGAATCCATCTTTTATTTTTTCCTTATTTCCGCCACAAGCTGAAAGATGCGGATGATAAATTCAAGACAAAGGAAAAAAGCCCCTACCGGTACCAGGAAATAAAAAGGACCGGTAGGCCAGTCAAGGGTAAGAAAATGCCGGCCTTCAGACACGGCTTTCAAGGCAATTTGCCATGACTGCTTTACGATGACAGTAAAAAGACCCAGCAAGAGAAACTGGGTGATGAGTGACACAATGGTCTGCATTTTGAGCGGGAATTTGTTGTAGAATAGTTCCAATCCAACATGCCCACCTGTCCGCTGGGTGTAAGCCCATCCTAGCAGTACTATGGCTCCCATTAGTTTCTCACTGATTTCAAATGTGCCGGTCACCGGATAGTTTAAAAAATATCTCCCCACTACATCGGCGGTGCCCATGAAAAGCATGAACATAAAAATGACGCCGCAAATCACCACCATGCCATTTTCTATGTAACGGATACCTTTTTCCAATAATATGGCGAAGGAAGTTAAACGCATGTTATGTATTTCTCCGGATGAATTTCGTCCTGTTGACAGGATAACAATTGGAGGTTTGTTTATCAGCTATTATTAAGAATATGAGGGAAAAGTCCTGAGGCTTTTTCCCTCATATTCTTTTTCGCTGAATGGCCAAGTATGTTATTTTGCGGGATAACCCAACGCCGGTTTGGCCACACCCAGTTCTTTTAAAGCATTGTAATAGTCAGCCACTATTTGAGTTCCCTTAAATCCCTTGGCATCCATATCCGCCATCCATTTGGCGAAGATCCTGGCGCAGTTTTCTTCTACCACAGCAGTATCTGCAGCGTTCAGGGTGATTTCTTTTCCAACTTCTTTCAGGAATCTGGCAATGTTAGCATCATATTCATCTGCCAGAGTCTTGGCCCCCATGGCTGAATACCGAGCATCCGCATCCATGGTATCAACTA
>DATIKD010000189.1:0-3715 GCA_035477965.1 Dehalococcoidales bacterium
TTTAACTGCCCGGGATTTAGTTCCATTCCTACAACCAGCAAAAACAAGATTATAGATATGGTTAAAAGCGTTTCCCGGCCGGCCATAATAAAAGCCGAATCCGGGAACAGGCGCGAATAAAAACCCGGAGCTAAAAATCCCAATAATGTTGGGCCCAGGAGGATTCCGCCGATTAGCTCTCCCAGTACAGCCGGCAGGCGAACCAGTCTCATCACCTGGCCGCAGGCCAATGCTACGCCAAGCATCAAGGCGATTTGCAGCAGTAAAATTACGAGTTCATTTTGAGTCATCTGAAGACACTTTGTGTCAGAATACGACAATTATTCATGTTTTTTATTATAATATGATTACTGCAGCAACCGCTACCAGACGTATCCATTATAAGGGAATCAGTCGCCAAACTTTCCAGGGCCATGGCGCAGGGCCATTAAAAACAGGTCGCTCATCCATGAAGCTGGGTGAGGTTGCATAAAATAAAAGTAATATTTATACTGATGGTTGTCTATGGATAAATATGATTATGTGATAATCGGCAGTGGAATAGCCGGATTGTACACCGCCTTGCTGGCAAAGCAATTCGGCAGTGTGCTGATAATTACCAAAGGCAGCATTGACGATTGCAATACGCGTCATGCCCAGGGAGGAATTGCTGCGCCAATCGGTGAAAATGATTCCGCCCAGTTACATTTTAAGGATACCTTGAGAGCCGGAGCCGGTTTAAGTGACCCGGAAGCTGCCAGAATAATGGCGGAAGAAGCCTCTGACCGTATTTATGACCTGGTCCGCTTTGGCGTTCCATTCGATACAGTTAATGGAGCCATAGCCCTGACACTGGAAGCCGCCCATAGCGTACCGCGTATTTTACATGCCGGCGGCGATGCTACCGGAGCATTGATTGAATCCACCCTTAGCCGCCGAGTACTGGAAGCTCGCATCCAGGTACTGGAATACTGTCTGGCAACTGATATAGTAACAGACAATGGAAAAGTCAAAGCAGTCAAAGCGCTGGACTTGCGGATCGGCGCTGCGTTGGAATTTGAATGCCGTTATTTGATATTGGCTACCGGCGGAGCCGGGAATCTTTATAAATATACCACCAATCCGGGTGTGGCGACCGGGGATGGTGTGGCTCTGGCCTATAAAGCCGGCGCCGAATTAACCGACATGGAGTTCTATCAGTTCCATCCTACCGGACTGCGCCTACCGGGTGTTGCCCCTTTTTTGATTTCAGAAGCAGTGCGCGGCGAGGGTGGCATTTTACGTAATGTGGATGGAAAATTATTCATGAAGGAATATACCCCGGATGCGGAACTGGCGCCGCGCGATGTGGTAGCCCGCAGCATTGTTTTTGAAATGCGGAAAACCAGCTCTGACCGGGTTTTTCTGGATGTTACTCATTTGCCGGCTAAAAAGATTATTAATCGCTTTCCTAACATATACAAATATTGCCTGGATCATGGATTGGACATTACCCGAGGGTTGATTCCGGTAGCGCCCGCGGCTCACTATATGATGGGTGGTGTAAAGACCAATACCTGGGGAGAAACTAACGTTGCCGGTCTTTTTGCCGCAGGAGAAACAGCCTGCACAGGTGTCCACGGCGCTAACCGTCTTGCTTCAAATTCCATGCTGGAAGTACTTATATTCAGCAAGCGAATTATTGAAAAAAGCCAGCATGCAGAGAAAAATAGTACCGATCGTCAGATTCAGGAACTGGTAACCTCTCTTTCTCACCGTTCAAGCCTGGTCTCTGTACCACCGGTCAGTTTAAACGCATTGCAAAATCTGATGTGGCAAAAAGTAGGGATAATCCGGGATAAGGAAGGTTTGGCGCAAGCAGCCGACATCCTGGCAGGCTGGTTCGAGAAATTGCCTGAACCCACCGACCGGCCATCTTATGAATTGAACAATATGATTCTAACCGGGCGGTTAGTGGCTGAGGCCGCTGGTATCAGAATGGAAAGTCGCGGGGCTCATTTCCGTACAGATTGTCCCCATCATTCCCCGGACTGGGAAAAACATCTCACGTTTGTTCGCTCCCTATAAATCCAACTGCACTATGTCGTTTTTAGGCTTGAAAACCCACTCTTCAAGGCAAGATTTAATATATAATGAAGTCAACTCAGTTATAACTATCTATACAGGATATTGTTCAGGTGCTCAATGATAAAAGCCTTTATCTTAACGGCCAATCAGACCTGGTCACTGATTTACTGACTTTATTTCTAACTACCAGTACGCGCAAGGAATTTCTGGACAGGTGTCTTGAGCGTATAAAAATTTGGGCCGGACTGCGCGGCGCGGGAATCAGGGTACTGGATTCTCAGAGTAATATTCCCTATATAGCTGAGAGCGGATTTTCCGCTGAGTTCATCGAATCTGAAAAATGGCTCTCAACCATTACGGACCAGTGCACCTGCATTAGAGTAGTTCAAGGTAAAGCTGAACCGCCGGACATTTCTCAAATGACACCCGGAGGTTCCTTCTGGTGTAATAATACCCAAACTTTCGTGGCTTCTCTTAGAGAATCGGAAGGAGTTCTTTTTAGAGGGGTTTGCGTTGATAAAGGTTATTCCAGCGTAGCGGTGGTCCCTATCGTTTACCGTAAACAGATACTGGGAGTATTGCATCTGGTAGATACCCGCCCAGATGCCTTTACGTCCTCCCAATTAGCCTTTTTGGAGTCTTCCGTGGCTTATATCATCGGAGAAGGAATATACCGTTACGGAATTGAAGAAAAACTTGAACAAAACCTTGAAACTCAAACAATCCTGGCTACCCTGCTTAAGAACTCGTTGGAAGATTTGACGCTGGAAGATATTCTAAATCTGACATTGGATTTAGTCCATGTTTATAAACCGTTCCGTCAGTTAAGAAAAAGTGCCATATTTTTAAACGAAAACGAGCCCGGTAAATTGATTTTGAAAGTCTCCCGCAATTTAAGCCAGACTGAGTTAGAGCGTTGTGCCAGCATCGTATTAGACGAATGTGTTTGTGGGAAGGCGGCTTTACAACAGGAGTTGATTTACTGCACCTGTAACAAAGATCCCCAATATAGTATCCGCCACTATTCAGTGCCTATCCTATATCAGAAGAAAATAGTGGGTGTTATCCGCATTTATTTGCCGGATAATCACCGCCGGGATGAGAACGAAGAACAATTTTTGAATGCTTTAGCCAATACCCTGGCGGGCATAATCTGGCGGAAACATTCAGAAAACACCCTGCGATCCCTTTCGTTACGCATGGTAAGGCTTCAGGAAGAAGAAAGGCGTGGAATTGCCCTTGAACTGCATGACCAGATAGGGCAACTGTTAACAGGCCTGAAACTGATGATTGGTCAGGCTGTGCGCTCAAAAGAAATGGAACAGCTTGACCTTTTACAGGAGAGTCAAAATACGGTGACTGACTTAATAGTTAAAGTCAGAGAGATGTCTTTAAATCTCAGGCCTTCTATGCTGGATGACCTGGGTTTGCTGCCTGCTCTGATATGGCATTTTCAGCGTTGTAAAAACCAGGCTAATCTAAATGTGGATTTCCGGCATTCGGATTTAAGTGCAGGTCTGCCCAAAGACGTGGCTATTGCGGCCTACCGGATTGTACAGGAGGCTCTGACCAATGTTATACGCTATGCTGGAGTAAAAGACGTGGTGGTGGATATTTGGACTGATTCTGAATGGCTGAATCTGCGTGTTGATGACCGGGGAAAAGGGTT
>DATIKD010000190.1:0-3923 GCA_035477965.1 Dehalococcoidales bacterium
ATTCGGGTCTACTTCTGCAGCCGGATTTCAAAAGTAAAACAATATCAGATTGAAATCCTGTCAGTTTTCCACCATTAAAGCCTGTTCAGCCGCTTTTCTCATATCTTCTACCGGCGCTTTTCGCCCCGTCCACATTGCAAAAGCCGCAGCGCCCTGCTGCACCAGCATTTCCAATCCGCCAATCGTTTTAGCCCCGGCTTCCTCGGCTTCAACTAAAAGGGGTGTCTTTAAGGGATTGTATATTATGTCAAATACTATCTGGCCTTTATGGATTAAACCCGGCGGAACCGGACTGGCTCCACTCTCCGGCAGCATCCCAACACTGGTGGTATTCACCAGGATTTCAGATTCCAGTAATATTTTTTTAGCCCCTTTCTTTTTGAGGCCTTCAACCGCCACTTCTCTGCGCAGCAGCCTCATCAAACTGTCTGCCAGCCGGCGAGCCCGGTTCTCATCCCGGTTTAAAATAGTCAGGTTGGCTCCTTTATCCGCCAGCACAAAGGATACTGCCCTGGCCGCTCCACCCGCCCCCAGCACGGTAACCTTCCTTCCGGCAAGATCAATTCCCTCTTCAGTCAAAGTCTTGCTGAACCCGGCCGCGTCCGTATTATAACCTTTCAGCCATCCATTGTTATTAACAATTGTGTTGACTGCTCCCAGGTGCTGAGCTATTTCATCAATTTCATCTAAAAATTCCAAAACGGTCACTTTATGCGGAATTGTGACGTTCGCTCCCCGCCAGCGCAAAGCCCGCAGTCCCTGAACGGCGTGCTCCAGGTCCTGTGATTCGACCCTGCTGGCCAGGTAGACAAAATCCAAACCCAGCGCCTCAAAGGCCGCGTTTTGCATAACCGGCGAAACAGAGTGTTCAACCGGATCCCCAATAATCCCGCAGATGGCTGTTGTGGCGCTTATTTTCATAAGAATTTTGGTCCTTAACCTTCAGTTTTTAGTTAAGAAAACCTGCTTTCCCAAACAAACAGCTAATCCCACCTGGAATTCTGAACAAGCTGGTATATCCGGCGCATTTCGCCCACCTCGATCTGGCCGGGAGCAGATTCCTTACCAGTTTCCAGGCTGGCAAAGGTAATAAATGCCCCTGCCAGAGGCGAGAGTATCCGGCTGATCCGCCCCTGATCTCCCATCGCAAATGAAATAACGCGGGTTTTCGGATTCAGCCTGACAAGTTCCAGCAAACATAAATTGTCACGCAGACTTTGAGCGTGAGTCACCACCTTGACAATATCCGCTCCGGCTTCCGCCTGGCGACGCACGATTTGCATGAGAGCGGCCAAATCAGGTGTTTCATCTACATTATGATACGAAATCAGGCATTGCGCCCGTTTTTTTACTCGCGATACCACGTTTTCGAGCGCCGCAGAACTCAGTTCAATATCAACTATCGCCGCCCCGGCTTCCACTCCTCTCAATAATTCATTAACCCGGATTTTTTCCTCGGACTGACCCCTACCGCCTTCCTGAGGGCTGCGGTTACAGGCTATCCAGGGTTTTTTTAATTTTGCGGCTAGTTCAGGCCAGCGCGGTCCTACTAAATCCATGCGTATTTCCCAATAATCAACCAGCGGCTCAACTGAATCAAGCGGTCCAGGATTTTCTTCGGTCAAACTAACAGCTATACGAATTTCAGGCATTCATCTCCTGCAGCAAACTATCCAGCAATTCCGTTTCAATCTCATCATAAATAAAAGCTTCGCCAATTTCCTTAAGTAAAATGAAGCGGACCCGGCCTGAAGTTTTTTTCTTATCGTGTTGTATAGCCTGGAGTATTTTTTTAGTATCCAAACGGGGTATTTTAACCGGCAGCCCTGCCGCCGTGGCCACAGCTTTCAGTCGACTCACGGTTTCTTTCGTACAAAAACCGCCCTGTTCGGAAAGGGTAGCAGCCGCAACCATGCCGATGGCTACCGCCTGCCCGTGCCTGATTTTGTAATTGGATACGGTCTCTATGGCATGACCCACGGTATGCCCAAAATTCAATAAATTACGCAAGCCCAGGTCTTTCTCATCCTGTTCCACTATTTCGGCTTTAATGCCTACACAGCGGGTAATGATTTCTTCCCACAGTTCTTTTCCGGGGTAAGGGTTTTGTTCCACCAGTTCAAACAATTCCGGATCACGGAAAGCCCCGTACTTGATTACTTCTGCCATGCCGTTACGAAATTCTATTTCCGGCAGAGTGGCCAGAGTTAAGATATCGGCTATGACCAGTGCGGGTTGATAAAAAGTGCCGATGTTATTCTTCAAGTGGCCGTGGTTAACCGCTACTTTACCGCCGGTACTGCTGTCCACCTGAGCCAGCAAGGTAGTGGGTACCTGTATTAACGGCACGCCTCGCATATAAGTAGCCGCCACAAAACCGGCCAAATCGCCAATAACCCCCCCGCCCAGCGCTATTATGGGCGTACGGCGTTCAGCCTGAAAACCCGCCAGTTGTTCATATAATTTCCCAGCCTGTTCCAGGGATTTGTAGGCCTCTCCCTCCGGGACAGCCAGCATCAACGTTTCCATTCCCGCCGCAGTCAATTGGTCTTTAAGCCTGTCTCCATATAAGCGCCTGACTACCGGATTGGTGACCACCACCGCTTTGTGACCAAACCCCATCTCAACCAGGCTTCCCGCCAGATTGTTTAGCAAACCGCTGCCGATTTGGATTTCATAGTTATTTTCTTTCAGTTTGACTGGGATTGTGGTCATATTCTGTTCTCCGCCGTCCAGTGCTGAGGGCTCCAAATGCGATTTTCAGATTCACTGTTTATTCAATTTTGGCCTGGCTTTTTTAACTTCCGATTTATTCCTGGAATGCATCATTTCGTGTATATTATTACAGGCTTTGATAACCTTTTCCAGTTCGGACGGGACTATTGCCTGCGCTCCATCCACCAGGGCCTTTTCCGGGTCATAATGCACTTCGATCATCAAACCGGCCGCCCCCGCCGCTATTGAAGCACAACTCATATTAAAAATCAGGTCAGCTCTTCCCAGTGCGTGGCTGGGATCAACAATAATGGGCAGAAAAGTCTCTTGCTTGATAGCCGGAACTGCCCCCAGGTCAAGGGTATAGCGGGTAAAACTCTTGCCTTTGCCAACCGGCAGGATTCCCCTCTCGCATAAAATAATATTCCTGTTGCCTTCGGCTGCGATATACTCCGCGAAAGACAAGAACTCTTCAATGGATGCACCGAAATGGCGTTTAAACAGGACCGGCTTTTTCGTACGCCCAACGGCCGCCAGCAGGTCCTGATCGTACATATTGCGGGAGCCGATTTGAAGTACATCAGCATATTTTGCCACCAGGTCAACCTGGCTTTCACCTCTTACTTCAGTAACCGTAGGCATGTCGAACTCCTCTCCGGCATCATGCAGCCATTTAAGAGCCTCTTCCGCCTTTTTTGAGTCCCGGGAACCCAACCCCTGAAAGGAATGGACCGAAGAGCGCGGTTTGAAAATGCCTCCGCGCAGCACCTGGGCGCCTGCTTTTTTAACACCGGCGGCTATTTTCATCATTTGGGTTTTGCTCTCAACCGCACAGGGTCCTGCAATAAAAACCGGTTGCTTCCCCCCTATGGTGACACTCCCAATCCGGATGTGTTTGTCCTCACTGGGGCCGCGGAAATAACGAGTGTATTCCCGGCTGATAAGTTTAAAAGGCGTTTCCACCGGAATGGCTTCCTTCACACCGGGTAAAGCAGAAAAATGCGCAAATTGGACTTTGCGTTCATCGCCCACCAATCCGATTATGGTTTTGTAATCGCCGGTAGAGACGTCCGCCCGTAAACCATGCCGGGCTATTTCCTTTATGACAAAATCGATTTGCTCCTGAGTCACATCAGTCTTCATGATAATCATCTCATCGGTCTCCTTTTCCAAAATAAAAAACCCTCCGCCTGGGAGGGTTTTGTTTG
>DATIKD010000191.1:0-2725 GCA_035477965.1 Dehalococcoidales bacterium
CGGGGTATTGCCAGTACGGATAAAGAACTGAGCCGCCAGATTTCGGAAGAATATACTGAAAAGCGCCTGGTTAATATGTACACGGCCTGGCGCAAGCAGTGGTGCCGGATTTTGCGCAGTTACGGAATGCGCAGCATCAAAGAACTGGTGGGGCGCACCGATTTACTGGTGCACCTGGACTACCTGGATGAAGAAGAACGTCAAAAATACCAGCTCACTCCGGAAAAGAAACTGGTTATTTAGGAAGAATAAATGCGTGATAATACTGAAATACCGGAGAGGATAACAGCCTCGCGCGGCCAATTAAAGTGGGGCAGCGGCCAGGAGCGAAAAGCGGCTGAAGAAGGCGGTTGTGGTGTTACCGGTTTTATGGCCTCAATTCCCGTCAGCGGCAAACACATCTTCGAGCCTTCTGTCCAGATGCATAACCGCGGCAACGGTAAGGGCGGCGGCATTGCGGCGGTTGGACTGGATGCCCGTTCCCTGGGAGTCTCGCGGGATGTGCTGGAAAACCATTATCTCCTGCAGATCGCCGTTCTGGACTCGGGTATCGAAGGCCAGCTAGAGAGGGAGTTTATTGAACCTTGCTTTGAGGTCCAAAAATCCGGCCAGATTCCTACAGCGGGAGACTATCGTGATATTAAAGGACTGGAGATGAGGCCGCCGGATGTGCTGCGTTATTTTGTGCGAGTCAAGAAAAACGTGCTGGACTGCTTTATTACTGAAAACCAACTTCAGGAAATGGATATCGCCCGGGTGGAAGACGAGTTCGTATTTCAAAACTCCATCCGCCTGAACGAAAAGTTTTATGCTTCTCTGGGAGAAAAACAGGCCTTTGTGCTTTCCCACGGGCGTAATCTGATGATTTTGAAAATAGTGGGTTATGCCGAACTGGTTGCCAAATATTACCGGCTGGAGAATTTCAGGGCCCATGGCTGGATAGCCCATCAGCGTTATCCCACCAAAGGCCGGGTCTGGCATCCCGGCGGGGCGCATCCCTTTATCGGTATGGATGAAGCTCTGGTGCATAACGGAGATTTTGCCAACTATTCTTCTATCACCGAATACCTGAGTCAGTATAATCTTAAACAGCAGTTCCTGACGGACACCGAAGTCTCCATCCAGTTATTCGACCTCTGGAACCGCCAGTTCGGTTATCCGCTGGAATATATTATAGAAGCTTTGGCGCCCACCTCCGAGTTTGATTTTGACCGTCTGCCGGAAGCCAAACAGAGGATTTACCGGCGTATTCAGCAGAACCATATTGCCTGTTCCCCGGACGGACCCTGGTTTTTTATTATCGCCAGAAATGACTACTATAACCGGCAGTTGCAGTTAATCGGAATTACCGATACCGCCATGCTCAGGCCGCAGGTTTTTGCCCTGCAGAAAGGTGAAGTCCAGATTGGTTTAGTCTGTTCGGAAAAACAGGCCATTGATGCCACTCTCAAGAGCCTGGCGGATGAAGATAAAAGATTTTGTCCGGTGGCGGATAGTTACTGGAACGCCCGCGGCGGCAGTTCCAGCGATGGTGGAGCTTTTATTTTTACACTGAAAACCAGCGGTCCCCAAAACCGTTATGGTGAACTGATCTGCACCAATAAATTTGGGCAGGAGATTCCTGCAGAGGAGTCAAAAAATCCGTATTCCAGCCGGCTTAATGAACCGGCCGGGGAAGTTGAGGTGGATCTATCCAATTCCGAGATGAGTAGTCTGTATAGTCAGGCCGAGACCGGTTTGTCAGACTGGAACTACTCTGCTTTGCAGGCTTTTTGCCAGTCTCTGGAGATTCAGTCCCAGGCCGGTGATGAGGAAAAAAGCCGGGCCGTAGAACTGTTAACTCATCTGAATGACAGGCGTTTGGCGCTGGGACAAAAAAGACGTAATTGGACGCTGCATCTGATACGGGAAAGCCTGACACGGATTTTTAAAGCGACCGCCTCAATTAAAGACCATCTGGATAATTTGTACACCCATGTGGACTGGTCCACACGCAAAGCCCTGCGGGCGCCCGAGGGCCGAGAACTGGTACTGGTGGTGAATGCCCAAAAATTTCCACCGGAAGGTGAAGAGTGTGATGCGCGTCTCCTGGTGGCGGCTTACCAGATGGGATGGAAGCGTTTCATTGTTTACGGCTGTAAAGGACAGCGATTCACCGGCTGTGGTTTTGGGCGGGAATCGGACGGTGTGCGAATTGATGTTTATGACAGCTCGGGTGACTATCTGGCTTCAGGTATAGACGGATCGGAGGTATATGTTCACGGCAACGCCCAGGACCAGGTGGGGCAGATTTTAAAACGCGGCAAGCTGGTTATTTATGGTGATGTGGGACAGACCTTTATGTACGGCGCCAAAGGCGGCGAGGTTTATGTGATGGGCAATGCGGCCGGCCGGCCGCTGATTAATGCTGTAGGCCGCCCGCGCATTGTGATTAATGGCACCTGTCTGGACTATCTGGCCGAGTCCTTTATGGCCGGTGATCCTTTAAACGGGGGCGGCTTCGTAATTATGAATGGCGTTCGTTTTGATTCTGAAGGGCAACTCAGAGAGATGGATTCACCCTATCCTGGTTCCAACCTGTTCTCACTGGCCTCAGGTGGCGCCATCTACCTGAGGGACCCCGGACGCAAGCTGAGCAGCGAACAGTTGAATGGCGGCGAATTTGCTGAAGTGAGCGAAAAAGACTGGCGGCTGATAGAGCCCTGTTTAATGGAAAATGAAAGAT
>DATIKD010000192.1:0-9663 GCA_035477965.1 Dehalococcoidales bacterium
TTGAACTCAGGCAGGTCGTTTTTAAGTTAGAAATTGACTGGGCCTGTATTTTTTCACCTCTTTACTCTAGAATAGAAAAGCCGCTTAAACGTGTGAAAAGAGGACGTTTATGATATCGTATTTCGTTCGCCGCCTGTTTCAATCTGTGATTGTATTATTAATCGTTACTATTATCGTTTTCACTGCCATGCGGCTGCTGCCGGGTGACCCCATCCGGATGCTGATTACGGCCAGCAATACCGAGAGCTTTTCGGAAGAGCAGATAGCTGAAGTCAGACGGGAATACGGGCTGGGCCGCCCCATGGTTGTCCAGTACTTCGATTGGGTCAGCCACCTGCTGCAGGGCGACATGGGGAAATCCATCTTGTACAAATCACCGGTCACGGAAGAAATCGTAAGGCGGATCCCTATCACGTTCCATCTGGGCATACTGGCTTTTATCATCGGCCTGATTGTCGGAATCCCGCTGGGTGTAATCAGCGCTGTCCGGCGGGGGACATGGCTGGATACACTGGTTACCATGAGCGCAAATCTGGGGATCACAGTGCCCACTTTCTGGTTAGGGATTCTGATGATTTATCTCTTCAGCCTGGTCCTGGGCTGGCTTCCGGTTCAGGGCTATACTTCACCATTCACTGACTTCTGGCTGAATACCCGGCAACTGCTGATGCCGGTATTTTGTCTTTCAGTTTTCCCCATCGCTTCCACCGCCCGCCAGACCCGCTCCAGCATGCTGGAGGTGATGCGGCAGGACTATATACGCACCGCCTGGTCCAAAGGTCTGACAGAACAAGGAGTGATAATCAGTCATGCCCTTAAAAACGGACTGATACCCATTGTCACTCTGGCCGGCCTGGGTGTTCCCATGATTGTAGGTGGCGCAGTCCTGATTGAAACCGTCTTTAACATACCCGGCATGGGCCGCCTGGCCGTTACTTCAGTGTTAAACCAGGATTATCCGTACGTCCAGGGAATTATTTTAATCATCTCCGGAGTGGTACTCTTTATCAACTTCGCGGTAGAAGTAACCTACGGATGGCTGGACCCCCGCATCCGCTATAATTGAGGGAGAACTAAATGGATAATCGCATTGTGATAGACAACACTGCTATGGAAATGGCCCCCAGAGTCAGTGAATGGCGGCGATTTCGTCGCGTGTTTTTCAGCCGGGGTGTGGTCATCTTCGGTATGATCGTGATAGTCGCTTTTATCCTGGTGGCCATTTTCGCCCCTATTATTGCTCCCTATGACCCGAATGAACCCTTCTCCGGCGAACCGCTTATGAATCCCAGCCTGAATCACTGGCTGGGTACTGATGCCGTAGGCCGGGATACCTTGAGCCGCATTATTTTTGGCACGCGCACCTCTCTGCAAATCGGGCTCATCGTGGTCAGTGTGGCCTGTCTGGTGGGTATTACCCTGGGTACCATTGCCGGCTTTTATGGCGGATGGGCTTATATCGTAATTATGCGCTTCATCGATGCCCTGATGTCCTTCCCCATGATACTCCTGGCCCTGGTAATTGCTTCTCTGCTGGGCGGGGGAATGCGCAACATTATCATCGCGCTGAGTATTACGCTGATGCCGGGCTATGCCCGTTTGATGTGCGGGCAGGTGCTTTCGATCAAGCAAAACGACTACATTCTGGCCGGGAAAGTTATCGGCGCCAGCAATCTGCGTTTAATGACTCGCCATGTGGTCTTGAATTGCCTTTCACCCATCATCGTCCAAATCACCATGATGCTGGGCGCCACAGTTCTGGCCGAAGCCGGTTTAAGCTTTTTGGGAATCGGTATTCTGCCGCCTACCGCCGCCTGGGGCAGCATGGTCAACGACGGACGCCAATACCTGCTGGTCCTTCCTATTCTTTCTTTCGCTCCGGGGTTTGCTCTGATGCTGGTGGTCTTCGCTTTTAACATGGTGGGCGATGGCTTAAGAGACGCCCTTGACCCCAGATTGAGAGGCCAGTTGTAGAAGGGAAAAAGAAGTTCCCATTTTACTTTTTGTGACAAAATTGTTACATTAAGTAGACTAAACATGCCTTTCGCCTGTGCACTAAACATTAAGGAATAATTAATGATTAACGAAATAACCGCCAAAGAACTGAATACCGCGCAATTTATCAGCGATAAAATCAACGAAATCCGCAACACTGTAGGAAAAGGAACTGCCATCAATGCCCTTTCCGGAGGAGTAGATTCCTCAGTGGTGACCATGCTGGGTCATCTGGCGCTGGGCAAGCAACTGCGGACACTCTTCATTGAAAACGGCTTGATGCGGCAGGGGGAAGCCGAACAGGTAACCGCCCTTTTCCGCCCGTTCGGCGTTGAGGTGGAAGTCATCGACGCGCGCCGTGAGTTCTTCAGCGCTCTGACCGGATTGATCGATCCAGAAGCCAAACGAGAAGCTATCACACAAACTTTTTATAAAAATGTCTTTGGCCGCATCGTCCGCGAAAGCGGGGCTAAATACCTTCTGCAGGGTACCATACTGACCGATATTGATGAAACAGTTGCCGGCATCAAAAGACAGCATAACGTCTTCGCTCAACTGGGTATCGATCCCCAGCAAGCCTTTGGCTACAATATAATTGAACCCCTGATTCAAATCCGCAAGGACAGCGTCCGCAAAGTGGGCAGAGCCCTGAATCTACCACCGGATTTGTTCGAACGCATTCCCTTTCCCGGCCCGGCACTGGCAGCCCGCGTCATCGGTGAAGCCACTCCTCAACGGATTGAAACCGTCCGTCAAGCCACGACCATTGTTGAGCGTATCCTGACCAACAGCGGCGCCTTTCAGTATCTGGCGATTTTGCACGATGACCGCGTGACCGGTATGCGGGAGGGCAAGCGCGATTTTGGCCAGCAAATAGAAATTCGCTGCTGGGACAGCCGGGATGCCAGAACCGCCTCACCTACCAACCTGCCGTTTCATACCCTGCAAAAATTGGCGCAGGAGATAGTCAAAGAGGTGCCGGGGATAGTCAGTGTAACTTACAACATTAGCTCGAAACCACCCTCAACCATTGAAGCCGTCTGATATCCTTTTGTTGAAGACACCCCTGTCATTTACCGGCAAGGCGGGCCAATTCCCTCCTGCCGTAATGGTTTACACTGGCCCGCATATCTCCGACCAGACCGGTTAAGACCGCACTTTGCCAGAAGGGCTTCTGCTGAAAAACCCTTACAACTGGCAGTCCACCGGAGGTTGGAGTATAATTTATATGCAATTATGTGAGGCTACAGGATTTCAAATGAAAGCTTACCTGAAAGAAGTGCTATTAACCCTGAGTCTGGCCATTATTATCTTTGTCCTGCTGCGCACCTTTGTCGGCCAGGGTTCAGAGGTTTTTGACGTCAGTATGCAGCCCACGCTGGTGGAGGGTCATCGACTGATGGTCATCAAACTGTTTTACACCCCGCAACGGGGAGACATCATTGTCTTTTACCCCAATCCGGAAGCCAAACGCCAGTATGTCAAGCGCTTGATCGGGCTGCCAGGCGATACGGTGGAAGTGAAAAACTACAAGGTTTATGTCAATGGCATTGCGCTGAACGAGCCTTATGTAAAGGAGCCTCCGAACTATACCATGGCGGCCAGGACTCTGCCGGAGGGCGCCTACTTCGTACTGGGAGACAACCGCAATCACAGCACCGACTCGCATTACGGCTGGACGGTGGAGCGCAACAACATCGTGGGCAAAGCCTGGCTGCGTTACTGGCCTTTAAACAAACTGGGTAATCCCGGCAACTACTCGCTGGATGACCAGCTCTCCAGAACTAAATCAGCTCTGGTTGAGGTTCCCCGCTAACAAAAATCAGAACTCCCCATTTCGATGCACGGGAACAAGCGCCAGTGTAAAGCAACCGTCGGGATAATTTAGACACCAGTCTTTCCATGTCTGTGATGCCGACGGAATAACCTGCCGGTTCGCAGAGTTTATTTCAACAGTCAGCGACTCAGGATCGCCTTCCGAATTCTTTTTCAATCTGCGACCGGGTAATCTGCACCATAGTAGGGCGACCGTGCGGACAACTATTGGGAAGTTCCGTTTTCTCAAGCTGGCGCAGCATATCACGCATTTCCTCAGGATTCAGTACCTGTCCGGCTCGCACCGCGCTGTGACAGGCCACGCGATTAAGCAGAAGTTCCGACCAGCTGCCCTGTCCATCCAGCGACTCCCTGAGGGCCGCCTGCCAGTCTCGCCCACTCAGCACCGCCGGAATTGAACGTACCAGAAATGCATTTTGACCAAATGGTTCAATATCAAATCCCGTTTCACGGGCCGATTCCAGATAATTCTGCAGTGTGGCGGCCAGACGCGGTTCGATTTCCAGTGTGGAAGACGGCAGTAGTCCCTGTTTTTCCAAACCGCCGGCGGTTCGCTGACGTTGTAATTTATCCAGCATTATCCGCTCATGAGCGGCATGCTGGTCTATAAGGTACAGGCCGTCCGGTCCTTCCGCCACGATAAATTCACAGGCCAGTTGCCCCAGTAATCGCAGCAGTGGCAATGACATCAGAGGCGTAGCCGAGGGTTCGGGAGCCGCCGGACTGCCTGCCGTGCGAGGCAACCGGGAATTGAACATGGCGGTCTCCTGCACCGGGACCTCCGGGCTGGGAGCGACCCGGAAATCAGCTCCACGGGGTTGAATCTGATATACAGGAGAGGATTGTACCAGCACCGACCGCACCGATCGCTGCAGAGCGCTGAAAACCGCTCTCTCATTCTGGAATTTGATTTCCGTCTTGGCCGGATGGACATTAACATCAATTTGTCCGGCTGGAATCTGAAGGTTGATCACTGCCACGGGATGCTTGCCCTGCATCAAGAGCCCGTGATAAGCCTCTTCCAGAGCGAAACCCAGCATCCGGTTATTAACCCAGCGCCGATTCACAAAAAAATGCAGATAGTCGCGGGTAGCCCGCACCAGTTGGGGAGTCCCGACCAGTCCGCGGATTATGATATCGTCCGGAGGTTGCGCGCCGGTCTGTAACGGGTCGGCAATGGCCAGCATTTGGCCCGCGGCCTCCATTCCATATACCGCACCCACTGCATCCAGAAGTCTCCCACTGCCTGGGGTGCGCAGAGCCGTGCGCGATTCGTTAATGAAGGTGAAGCGGACTTCCGGATATGCCAGGGCATACTGGCTGACTATATCCGCAATTCGCCCGCTTTCCGTGGTTTCCGATTTTAAAAACTTGCGCCGGGCCGGAAAACTGCGGAAGAGATGATGGACACTGATCGTGGTACCCGGCGAGCGGGGCATTTTTTCGTGCCGCAGCAACCGGCCGTCCTCCAACTCAAGATAACTACCCGTCATCTCTCCCGCGACACCCGTCAGCATTTCCACCCTGGCTACGGCCGCAATGCTGGGCAGAGCTTCGCCCCTGAAACCCAGGCTGTTTAAGTTCTCCAGGTCCACCAGAGTGCTGATTTTGGAGGTAGCATGCCGCTGAAAGGCCGTTTCAGTTTGAGAATCGGGAATGCCTGAGCCATTATCAGTCACACGAATAAGGCTGATGCCCCCGCTTTTTATTTCAATTGTTAGCTGGCTTGAACCGGCATCTAGCGCGTTTTCCACCAGTTCCTTCACCACCGAAGCCGGCCTTTCCACTACTTCTCCGGCAGCAATCTGGGAAATGACTCGCGCTTCCAGCACTTTTATAACCATATCAGCCCCTATTTTACACGTTAGCGTGTAATCTGTCAACCGCAGTTTATAACAAATCGATTAATTCCAGCGGATGGTGTATCAACGCTCGGGCCCCGTTTGCCATCAACTCCTGCCGGGTCCGGAAGCCCCACAAAGCGCCTACTCCGTACATGCCGGCGCGCAGCGCGGTCTGCATGTCCACGCCCGAGTCTCCCAAATACAAAAAGTCGCCGGGTTTTATTCCCAGGTCAGAGGCAATCCGCAGAGCGGCCGTACAATCCGGCTTTTTGGGCACCTCGTCTGACGCTCCCAGTACATGCGTGAAATTCCAACCCGAAAGCAGGCCTGAAATGCACTGCGTAGTAAACTCCTGCGGCTTATTAGAGAATACACTCATCGGAATTCCCTTCCCGTTCAGACTGTCCAGCAGTTCGGGTATCCCTTCGTAAGGGTGTGTGTGATCTTTCCAGTGCAGATGGTAATAGCGGTTCACAAAATCCAGCATGTGGGCCATTGAAAAAGCATCACGCCTGGAATCCGGTAACGCTTTGCGCACCATTTCTTCGCGACCTTCTCCCACAAAATAGCGGTAGGCGGCTATTTCATGCTGCGGCAGTCCCAGCGACTCCAATCCCTGATTAACCGCTTCAGCCAAATCCTGCAGTGTATCCAGCAGTGTGCCGTCAAGGTCGAATAATACCGCTTTTTTACTCATATCTTGATCCGGTTGAACAAAGCAGACCACCGGTTTTCCGGTGGTCTTAGTCATCTCCAGCTAAAAATCCAGTCAAGCGGCCTTCAGCGAAAACATTTCCAGAATGGCCGGTGATGCCTCTTCACTTCTTCCAGCATGGCCCGTGTGGCCAACAAAGCCGTTTCGGGCTCCACATTGTCGGGCACAGGAAAAGGCTCTTCTATTTTAAGCGGCCAGTCAGAGATTCCGCTCAAAAGTGACAGCCAGACGTGAGAAAGCACCTGCGCGTTATATCCGGAAGCGATTAAGTCAATCTGCTTCCCAGCGCAGACCTGACTCATAGCCCGCACTTTTTCCCCCATCATATGAAATCCCTCGGCTGTCATGCCCAGGTTGGTCAGGCCGTCATTGAAATGCGGGTCGGAACCCCCGCAGCGGATAAGCAATTGGGGCCGGTATTCGCGGGTAACCGGCAGAATGATTTCATCGAAAGCCAGCTTGTAGGCAGCATCTCCGGCCTGCGGTGGCATAGGCAGATTAACTGTCAGTCCTCTGGCCTGGCCTACTCCTGTCTCGGAGGCGAAGCCGGTACCCGGGTAAATCGTGCGCGGGTCCTGGTGGATATCTATGTACAGCACGCCGGGATGTCCGCGTAAATATTCGGCGGTTCCATTACCGGCATGGGCATCCGTATCGATAACCAGCACTCTTTCCAGTTGATACTGCCGGATTGCATATAAAGCTGCAAATGCCACATCGTTATATACACAAAAACCTTCCCCAAAACGCTGTTTGGCATGATGCAGCCCACCCCCCACCGAGATTACTTTTGGGTACTGGCCTCTTTGCACCAGGTCAACTGCCGTCCTGGCCTGTCCGATTATCAGGCGGGCTGCCTGTTCAATCTGTCCGGAGTTACCCGCCGGTTGATTATCAACCGACAAATAGTGCGATACACCTTCATAATACGCCATCCAGCCGTTGGCAAGAGCCTGGTAGTATTGTTTCACGAAGTCAATATAGTCGCGGTCGCAAATCAGTGACAGGTCGTCTTCCCCGGCAGCGAGAGCTGTCAGGATTTTATAATGCGCATCAGGCGGCAGCCTCTTCGCCAGAAATTGCATGAAAGAATCGAACCGGTCACCTCTGAATGGGTGACCCGAACCAAAATCATATTCTTTCAGACCTTCCTGATAGAGGATCGCGACAGTCATATCCCTCTCCCTTACACCCGGAAATTGTATCCCCCTTCTATATCATTAGCATACACCATAAATCCTGATTATTAAAGCTGAATAAGGCTCCCGTAGAATCCTTTTCCTTATCTTGTCTCTGCCGGTTAAAAACGGTCTGCGGGGTGGAATGCCGATGGAGATATATCTCCCCGCCGTTGATAGTTTGGCTGCAACCTGCCGTTTTCATTGTTTTTGTATTTGGATGTATCAAGGTGTTAGAATTAACCCATGGATTATATGGAATTAGCATTGTCGTTAGCCCGGCTGGCACAAGGTCAGGTTAGCCCCAATCCGGCGGTGGGTGCGGTGGTGGTCAAGAATGATTTCATCCTGGGCATGGGCTACACTCAACCACCCGGGGGAGACCACGCCGAAATCGTAGCCCTGAAACAAGCCGGTCCGGAAGCTCGGGGCGCCGTACTTTATGTCACGCTGGAGCCGCACTGCCATCACGGCCGCACTCCACCCTGCACCCAGGCCATTATTCAGGCCGGTATTCGCGAAGTCCATTTTTCGGTTATCGACCCCAATCCAAAAGTAGCCGGGAAGGGACAACTTGAACTTCAGCGGGCCGGCATCCGTGTGGTGGTGGGAGAACACGCCTCAGAGGCACTGGTAATAAACGAAGCTTTCGATAAATATATTACTACCGGATTGCCCTTTGTAACCGCCAAGTTCGCCTGCAGTCTGGACGGCAAAATAGCCACCCGCAGCGGCGATTCAAAATGGATAACCAGTCAGGATGCCCGCAAACAGGTTCAACATATGCGTTATATCTCGGATGCTATCATGACCGGAGCCAATACAATCATCGCGGATGACCCGCAATTGACCGTCAGGCTGGCCGTTAAAGGCGGCATAACCCATAAACAGCCGCTGCGTATAATTGTGGACGGACAAGGTCGCACTCCCCCAACTGCCCGTATTTTTGAAGAGCCCGGGAAAACCCTGGTAGTAATCGGAGAGAATGTTCCGGCCGGCACCCAAAAAGCCCTGCGCGCAAAGGGAGCTGAACTGCTGGAACTACCTGCCAGCAATGGCCAGGTTGAACTGCAGCAGCTTCTGCAAATTCTGGGAAAGCAAGAAATCACCAGCATCCTGGTTGAAGCCGGAGGTATTTTGCTGGGGTCGCTATTCGATTCCGGACTGGTGGACAAAGTGGTGGGTTTTTTGGCTCCAGTTATCATCGGCGGCGCCGAAGCCCGCATGGCAGTGGCTGGACGCGGTAAAGAAAAATTGTCTGAATGCCCCAGGCTGAGAAAGGTCGAAATCGTACAGGTGGGACCGGATATTATGGTCAGCGGCTACGTGGTAAAATAAGTTATGTTCACTGGAATCGTGGGTGAAATCGGTACTGTCCTCTCTCTCCTGCCGGGTAAACTATCGGTTGGTGCCCAAACCATCCTGAAGGGCCTGACGCTGGGAGCCAGTGTGGCTGTCAACGGCGCCTGTCTGACCGTGACGGCCTTCGATGAAAAAACTTTTCAGGTCGATCTGGCCCCCGAAACTGAACGGCGGACCAACTTGTGGCAGCTCCGTCGAGGCGATCCGGTTAATCTGGAAAGGGCTCTGGGGTTGGGGGCCGAACTGGGTGGTCACCTGGTGCAGGGGCACATCGATGGCACCGGCAAACTTTTAGCCGTCCGTCCGGAAGGCAATGCCTCTATTTTTCGCTTCAATGCACCGCCGGAGATTCAGCGTTACCTGGTGGAAAAAGGCTTTATTGCAGTGGATGGCATCAGTCTGACCGTTAGCGCCATAGGAGCGGATTATTTTGAGGTTTCGGTAATAAGTTTTAGTCTTCGCAATACTGTTTTACAATACCGAAAAGCCGGCGATACGGTCAACCTGGAAATAGATATCATGGCCAAATATGCCGAACGTCTGATGGCCGCCCAGGCTTCCCGTATCTCTATGGATTTTTTACGTCAGAATGGTTTTTAAATAATGATTTCATCTTCACCTGTTTTCATAAATCAATACTGTATTTCCGGCCGATTCCGGATTTCCATACTTAATGGGGAGGTTTTATGGCTCTAAATACTATACCCGAAGCTGTTCGGGACATCAAAGAAGG
>DATIKD010000193.1:0-3160 GCA_035477965.1 Dehalococcoidales bacterium
GCCTCCGGTAAACTTATAACCCGAACCGTAAACTGTTCTAATATTACTGGGTCTGTCAGAATCTGTCTCCAGTTTACGCCTGAGATTCAGGATATGAACATCAATCGTCCGATCAAATCCATCAAAATCAAACCCCAGGACTTTTTCCACTAGTTGAGCCCGTGTGAACACCCGGTTAGGTTCCCGCACAAAAACACCTAATAACTTAAATTCTACCGGTGTTAACTTAATTAGCTGATTTTTTAACCGGGCTTCATGGTTTTTGAAATTAATAGATAAATCTCCGAACTTAAGTTCTTCCGGGCCCAGCAAATCTATTTCATCTGCAGTACGGCGGAAAACGGCTCTGACTCTGGCTGCCAGTTCGCGTGGGCTGAAAGGTTTGGTTACGTAATCATCTGCACCCAGATCCAAACCTATTATTCTGTCTTCTTCGGTAGTCCTGGCTGTCAACAATATTATCGGAATTGGAGACTCAGTTCGTAAAATACGGCAGATTTCAAGGCCGTTAATTCCCGGCAGCATGATGTCCAGGACTAATAAGTCTGGGCGGCTTTCGCGGGCCAGTTTCAGAGCATCATCCCCATTGTATGCGGTAAGAACATGATAGCCGTCTCTGACCAGATACATCTTTACCAGTTCAACGATTTTGGCATCATCATCAACTATCAATACTTTTTTGTTAGACATAAACCTACCACCTTATACCCATATGGTATATCACAAATATTAAGAAATTATTAATGAAAAACAAAGGGGGATAAAAGAAATGCAGCCTATTGTTAAAAGCAGGAGCGTCCGGGGTTGGTTGGACAGAAAAAAAGGCAACCACTTTTTAAAGTGGTCTGTAGACTTATTCCAGTATATCCATAATGTGCATAACTCGGATTTCACTATGCGAATGGGCTAGACTATCCATCAATTGTATTTGGCAGCCCGGACATCCGGTGAGGACAATATCCGCACCAGTCTCGCTGATAGTCTTTACCTTGCGTCCGGCAATCTTTTGGGAAAGCTCATAATGGTGCAGGCTGAAAGCTCCCGCCATGCCGCAGCAGCGGTCGGATTCCTTCATTTCTATATAATTGATATCTTTTAGAGCTTTGAGAATCCTGCGCGGTTGCTCTTTGACACCCATATGGTGGTTAAGGTGGCAGGGGTCGTGCCAGGTAACCGTTTTCCCTTTAAACTCTTCTTTCACTTTATAGGCAGTTTCGGGCAGTTTGAGGACATCCGTCAGAAAAGCTGTGATGTGAACGATTTTCTTTTTTATTTCTGTATAGGCAGTTAGTCGATCCGGATTATCCGCCAGATATTTGGGATAATCCTGCATGGCAGAACCGCAGGTTGCGCAATCCACAATAACATAATCCAGGCTCTTAAAGGCTTCTGCGTTGGTATCAGCCATCTTCCGTCCGGTTTCAAAATCACCTGCGCCCATAAAAACCGGCGCTCCGCAGCAACCTTGCTGGCGCGGAATAATCACTTCCACTCCCTGCCGTGTCAAAAAATCAACTATCTTTTTGCCCAATTCAGGGAAAACAAAATCTGTCATGCATCCGGTCATGTAGCCAGCTTTGATTTTAACTGCAATCCCGGCAGGTGGTAAATTGACGACCGGCAGTATTTGTCTTAAAAAGCGGGGGGCTATTTTAGGTATATGACGCCCTTTACCGAATCCGGATAGGAGTAAAGGTAGATGGCGCAGTGTGCCGTGCGCTCTGGGCGTGAAAACTTTTTGGGCAGTACCGGTTAATTTGGCAAGTGTACCAAATAACCTGCGGTGCGGGACAACCTGGCGGTACATTATATTGAAAGGAAATTTAGTTCCGCGCTCTCGAAACTGATCAGCCCTGGCAGCCGTAACTACTGCCGGGATATCCACTCCGGCTGGACAATTAGCTGTACAGGAACGGCATAAAGTACATTTATCCAGTCGTTCAGCCATCTCAGGCGTAAAACGGGACTGACCTTTAAGCAGACCTTTAACCAGGGCATTGCGGCCGCGGGCGACGGATGATTCTACCAGTTCTTCCTTGTAAACAGGACAGGATGACATGCAAAAACCGCATTTCATGCACAAATCATTGTCTTTCTGGAAACGCCTGATTTCTTTAAACCGGTCATGAGCTGGCATTCAGATCACCTATTCCTCCCAGTATTTCCCGGGGTTGAAAATGTTATAGGGGTCAAAAGCTTTTTTTATTTTTTTCATCAGGTCCAGGGCTAGCGGGTCAATTCCCTTCTGCATATAACGTTGTTTTTCCAGTCCGATGCCGTGTTCGCCCGATACCACGCCACCCAGTTCCAGCGCGGCTTCCACCATTTCATCCACAGCCTTTAAAGCGCGTTGGAAATTTTCTTGATTGTTATAATCGGTCTGAATAGCGGGGTGTATATTACCATCGCCGGCGTGGCCGGTAAAATGGACATCAAAACCCTGCTTTCTGCCTGCTTCTTTGCATTTTTTAATCAGGACTGCGATTTTGTCGCGCGGCACAGTGATGTCTTCAGACAGAATTGTAGGGGCACTGCTGTACATAGCTCCAAAGGAGCTTTTCCGAATTTGCCACAACCGGTCGGATTCGAACTGATCGGCAGCCGCTCTGGCTTCTCTGGCTCCCATTTCCCGACAAATTGCCAGGATTTTAGTAATCTGGCTGTCAACAGCCTGAGGGTGACCATCAGACTGTACCAGTAAAAGGGCTTCGGCTTCCACAGGAAGTCCCATGTGGGTCAATTCTTCAATTCTGCGTAAATACCAGTTGTCCACAAATTCGATTTTGGCCGGAATAATGCCTGCTCCGATGATACGTGAAACACATTCACCGGCGCTTTCCATATCATTGAAGACCGCAAATAAAGTTTTTTGAGATTCAGGTAACGGCAGGACTCTGACGGTGATTCCGGTAATAATTCCCAGAGTTCCCTCAGAACCGGCGAAAAGAGTAGCCAGTTCATATCCCATACGGTTTTTCAAGGTCTTACTGCCCAAATTAACCACATCTCCGCTGGCTAAAACTACCTGCAATCCCAAAAGGTATTGCTTGGTGACACCGTATTTGACTCCCAGAGGCCCGCTGGCATTTTCAGCTATGGTTCCACCCAGCGTACAACCTTGCGCACTCTGGGGGTCAGGGGGATAGAAAAGACCTTCTTT
>DATIKD010000194.1:0-14458 GCA_035477965.1 Dehalococcoidales bacterium
CTGATTTTACTGCTTTTTACCGGCATGCACGTGGGCGTGGTAATGGGTTTGCTGGGTTTTGCCGGAATGATATATTTAGCCGGTTGGCCCGGAGCGCTGGGTCTGCTTAAAACAGTGCCCTTTTCCACTTTCGCCAGTTATGACTTCAGCGTGATACCCCTTTTTATTCTGATGGGCGAATTTTGTTTTCGCGGCAACATCAGCGGTGATTTATATAATGCCGCCCATAAATTTTTTGGTGGAGTGAGAGGAGGGCTGGCGATGGCTACCATTGGAGCCTGCGCTGCCTTCGCGGCCGTATCAGGTTCCAGCATGGCCACCGCTGCCACGATGAGTACGGTGGCACTGCCTGAGATGCGCAAGCACAACTATTCCATGAGCCTGGCCACCGGCACTCTGGCAGCCGGCGGTACACTGGGAATACTGATCCCACCCAGCGTTATCTTGATTGTCTACGGCATGTTGACGGAGCAGTCCATCGGCAAACTCTTCCTGGCGGGTTTCGTACCCGGCATTATGCAGGCTGCCCTCTTTATCATTGTCATCGGCTTCCTGTGCTGGCGCAACCCTGCTCTGGCACCATCCGGAGTTTCATCTCCCTTCTGGGAGAAGATTAAATCATTGAAATCCACCTGGATCGTGCTGGTGCTGTTCCTGATTGTCATCGGAGGTATCTATTTCGGCTGGTTCAGCCCCACCGCCGGAGCCGGCATCGGTGCCTTCGGGGCTTTCGTCTTTGCCCTGGGCAGACGCAAGATGAACTGGAATCAGTGCCTGTCCGCCCTGACTCAGACCGTCAAGACTACCGGCATGATTTTCTTCATCATGGTGGGCGCTATGATTCTGGGCTACTTTTTTGCCGTTACCCGTTTACCCAACGAATTCGCCAATCTGGTGGCCGGATTCGACGTCAGCCCTTATATCATCTGGTTTTTTATCATCATACTTTACCTGATACTGGGAGCCTTGATGGACTCACTGGCCATGATTCTGTTGACCGTGCCCATTCTTTTCCCGCTGATGTGTGGAGTGAACGGGCTGGGATTCGACCCCATCTGGTTTGGCATCATGATTGTGATCGTGGTGGAAATGGGCATGATTACCCCGCCGGTAGGTATGAACGTTTTTGTAATAAAGGGATTAGCGCCCGATATACCCACCTACCAGATTTTCAAAGGCATCGTACCCTTCCTGATTATGGACCTGATACAGATCGCCATTCTGACCGCTTTCCCAATAATAGTCTTATGGCTGCCGCAAGTATTGAGCTAGAAACCGGAATCTGTTCATCAGCTATTTGCACTTGATCCCGGATGAAGGTTGATCAGACATGGCAGGTTTGCAGAATACAAATTGATTCAATCAGCCAAGCTGGATATTGAAACTATTTGAAGCCGTCTGGCGGTAGTTTCGATAGGCTTTTTCGATATCCAGGGAGATTAACTGGAATTCACCCAGAAAGGCTTCCGTCTCATAACTGGTCCCTTCGGGTTGAAACTGGTAGACTGCCTCTCCATCCTCTGCCGGTTCTCCCGAGTAGAAATTCCGGTTAAGAAAGTCCCGAAAAGTTTCCATGAAATCGCTCAGCCTCCGGCTGTGCTCAATCATTTCAGGTAAACTGAAGCGATTTTCCTCTGAAGCCAGAAAACTTATCAGGCGGCTCATTTTTTCTAGCTGTGCACCCCGGTATCTGTACCCGGCATAAACGGTGTTAATCAATTCCCTCAGTTCTGTTTCGCTAAAAATAGCCCACCCTTCCCAAATAATTCTTAAATCGTTCTGACGGGCTGGGCTGGTTTCTTCTTTTACCGGCTGGCCGGTTTTTTTCCTGGATGTTTTTCCGGCTTTCTTTTCAGTCATGCTGGCTTTTTCCTCAGATCAGTTTGAGTTTTAAAGTGAACGTGATCTTAATTGTTAAGGGCTGTCCGAGAGTATTCTATCACTTCCTGATACTTTACTGCACTCTCGAGTCCGGTCAGGGGAGATGACTTAAGACCTGCTTTCGTTCTTTAACCTTGATCGGGGCGAAGAATCCATCCCCCACGTTGTCATCCTGGAGTCCCGATGCTCCTTTACTACTCATCGGGGCGAAGGATTTGGAGGGGACGGGCCTTTACGAGCCCTGAATGCGGACAATTCCTCCCCGCCTCCAGATGTTTCGCTTCGCTCCAACGTGACAAACGACTGACCGCCCCGCCTCCAGATGTTTCGGCCTCGCCATTCGAGGCCTCCAACATGACAGGGCAGTTGTCATTCCCTCGAAAATAAGGTTGTCATCCTGGAGTCCCGATGCTCCTTTACTACTCATCGGGGCGAAGGATCTGGAAGGGACGGGCCTTTACGAGCCCTGAATGCGGACAATTCCTCCCCGCCTCCAGACGTTTCGCTTCGCTCCAACGTGACAAACGACTGACCGCCCCTCGTCCAGATGTTTCGGCCTCGCCATTCGAGGCCTCCAACATGACAGCCGAAAGAGGCCTCCAACATGACAGGACCGGGATCTCCGGATTCTTCATTTGCGCTTCAGCCAGACAGGCAAAAGCGCCGTCAAGAATGCTATTATTTCACGGTCTTGCAACTTTGGTTGTCTTACTTGTGTCCCATGAACCCCTTTGCGCCTGAATGGGGCGGTTTATCCAGTGGGGTAGAATGCTTTCACAGAGCCAGCGCCAGGGCTTCCTTGAGGTTGATGTTTCCGGTATAAAGGGCCTGTCCGATAATGGCCCCTTCCACACCGGCTTGCTTGAGGGCCTTCAGGTTCTCCAGGCTGGAAATGCCTCCGGCCGCTATGACCGGCAGTTTAACGGCTTCCATCAAGTCACTTAAAGCCGCATAGTTGGGGCCGCTCAGCGTGCCGTCCCGCTTGATATCCGTATATATGAAGCGGCGGACGCCCAGACCGGACATCTCTTTGGCCAGGTCCACCGCCCTCAAGCCGGTACTTTTCAACCAGCCGCGGGTAGCCACCAGTCCATCGCGAGCGTCGATGCTCATAATCACAGCTTCCGCATCCTGCCGGCAGGCCGCTTTGACCAGGTCCGGATTTTCTACCGCTGCTGTGCCCAGAATCACCCTTTTAACCCCTGCTTGCAGTACCCGGTTGATGGTCTCCAGAGTGCGCAGCCCGCCGCCCAGTTGGACCGGCAGCCGCAGCGTCCCGGCAATGGCGGCAATGATTTCAAAATTGACTGATTCACCGGCTTTGGCTCCATCCAGGTCAACGATGTGCAGACGTTTTGCCCCCATCGACTGCCACTGTAAAGCTACCTGTAATGGATCGTCATTGAAAACAGTTTCCCGCTGATAGTCACCCTGGAAAAGGCGCACGCATTTACCGTTGCGTAAATCGATGGCCGGTATGATGTCTATTTGACTCCCTCCGCTCTGAATTGCCTGCTGCTATTATAACATCCGGTTGACCGGGACTCATAGAGCAAAGGTCGTAACTGCCGGAGTACTCATAGTTCGAGCCTCACTAGCCTCATGGTGCGGTGACTGAAGGCTTCTTTCCTGTTATAATTGGCTTATGAAGGACCTCCTGATTGCCACCAATAACTCCGGCAAAGTCCGCGAATTCAAAACCATGCTGAACGGCATTTCGTTCAACCTGGTCACTCCGCGCGATATCCATCTCAGCCTGGATGTGGAAGAAAGCGGCCGCACATATGATGCCAATGCCGAACTTAAAGCCCGGGCTTTTTGCCAGGCTTCCGGTCTTCTGACTCTGGCAGATGATTCCGGCCTGGAAGTGGATGCCTTAAACGGCGAACCGGGTATCCGCTCTGCGCGCTATGCCGGAGAGCAAGCCACTGATGAACAGAAAGTGGCCTTCCTGCTGTCTAAACTCAAAGATATCCCACAGGGCAAACGCACTGCGCGTTTCCGTTGTGTGATCGCCATACTTCAGCCCGGCCAGCCGGTGATCTTTTGCCGCGGCAAATGCGAAGGGTACATCACATTTGAGCCCCGGGGTCGGCTGGGCTTCGGTTACGACCCTGTTTTTTATTTTCCGGAACTGGGACAAACTATGTCCGAACTGACTGAAGAAGTCAAGAACCGGGTCAGCCACCGCGGCCATGCTACCCAGGAAGCTGTGCGGGTTTTGCAAAAGCTGTAATTGCGGATAGTTTCTTCAGGCCCTGACTGCATCTACTATTTCCCCACCAACTGCCGGTCTGCTCCTCAGGTCATTTATCACTTTCGCCCGCGGAGTGATATAATAAACTCAGATTGTTTCGAACTTTTTAAGGACTAAAAATGACCGGACTTTCAGACTCCTTCCAACGCCCCATCAATTATATGCGCGTGTCAGTCACTGACCGCTGTAATTTCCGCTGTATTTATTGCATGCCGGAAGAAGGCGTGCCGTGGATGCCCCATCAGGATATCCTGACTTTTGAAGAATCGCTTACCGTCATTCGGGCAGCCTCCGAGATGGGCATCAACCGCATCCGTATCACCGGCGGAGAGCCTCTGATCAGAAAAGGGATTGTCAATTTTGTGAAAATGGTAGCCGAACTGCCCGGCATGCAGGACATCTCGTTGACTACCAATGGGATATACCTGCCCCAATATGCCGCAGAACTAAAGCAAGCCGGTCTGACCCGAGTCAATGTCAGCCTGGATACCCTTAATCCGGAAAAGTTCCGCCGTATCTGCCGCAGCGTGAGGCCGGGCGGCGATCTGGAGAAGGTACTGGAAGGCATCAAGGTTGCCAATCAGGTCGGCCTTAAACCGGTTAAAATCAATATGGTAGTGATGGTCGGAATCAATGATGAGGAAATCCTGAATTTCGCCAGCCGAACCATAGATAACGAATGGCATGTCCGCTTCATCGAACTGATGCCTTATACCGGGCACCACGGCAGGAGTCCAACCAGCTTGCCGGCGCGGGAAATTAAGAAACGCCTGGATCCTCTGGGCAAGATGGAGCCATATAATCATGAAAAAGGCAATGGCCCGGCCAAATATTATCGGTTCGCAGAGGCAAAAGGCACCATCGGCTTTATCAACGCCATTAGTGAGCATTTCTGTGTAAGCTGTAATCGTCTGCGGCTGACTGCGGACGGTAAATTGCGGCCGTGCCTGATGTCTGAGACCATGATCGACCTCCGAGAGCCTTTGCGCAGCGGTATTTCCTCGGAAAAACTGAAAGAACTGATACAGCAAGCGGTACAGGCCAAGCCCCTGGAGCATCACCTGGTTGAAGGCCAGCGGCCCAACGATCGGCCGTTTTGCCAGGTGGGCGGATAACGGATGGAATTAAGTCTGCCTTCCTTTAGATTATTTTATTGGTTGCTAAAACCGGTCTTGATATGCCCGCTCCGGGTTTTTTAAAAAATCGTTAAGGTTATCCTGTCCGGAGGTAGTGCTGATGCCCAAAAAACTGAGTCATATCGATGAAAAAGGCAAACCCCGCATGGTAGATGTGACCTCCAAGTCAGTTACCCAGCGCGAAGCGGCGGCCAAAGGCACCGTACATATGCAGTCCGCCACCCTGGCCTTGATACAGAAAGGTCAGATAGCCAAAGGGGATGTCCTGACCGTGGCTCAACTGGCCGGCATTTTGGCCGCCAAAAAGACCCCGGACCTGATCCCGCTCTGCCATCCTCTTTTACTGGGAGAAATCCGGGTGGAGTTTGAGGTGGATGAGGCCGCTTCCGCCATTCACATTACCTCCACCGTCAAGAACAGCGGGCAGACCGGCGTGGAAATGGAAGCCATGACCGCCACCGCGGTGGCAGCCCTCACCATATACGATATGTGCAAGGCTGTTGACCGCGGCATACGCCTGGATAATATTAGAATGGTGCGTAAAAGCGGCGGCCGGAGCGGCCTGATCGAGCTGGAATAAGGGCTCAGCATCAGGCTCGTTTCAGGGCAAAGCCGTACCTGCAGTTGCAGACTGACTGGTTTCATGTAACCGGGGATTAATTGGAAAAAGCCGGAGGTCATCCGGCAGGCCTGACGGACAGACTGGTAATAGTTGATGCGGTTTTGAAAAAAGTCCGTTCAACTACTTGTGCCGGCACTCTCTTTGTTATATAATCATGCTCACAACCTGAATAAAAAGCGGTCCAAAACGGTCGGACGGCCGGAGTGTTGGACCTCAGAATACTCGTAAGTGGGGGCTTGAAATGAAACTTTCATGTTTGCAGGAAAATTTGACCTGGGGACTGGGTGTGGTGGGGAGAGCTGTGGCTGCCCGCACCACGTTGCCCATCACCAATAACATACTGCTGGAAACCGATCAGTCACGTTTGAAGCTGGTGGCCACCAATCTGGAGATGGCCGTAGTTTGCTGGATAGGAGCCAAAGTTGAAGAAGAGGGCACCATCACTATTCCGGCCAAATTACTGACCGAGTTCATTGCCGCACTGCCCAAAGATAAAGTGGATATGGCAATGGCGCCCAAGACCAAAACTTTAACCTTGCGCTGCGCCCGCTTCGAGGCCCGTATCAGCGGCATGGATGCCCGCGATTTCCCGCCCATTCCCAATGTTGAGCATGGGCTCAGCACCAGCATTGAAGTTGATGCCCTTAAAATGGCGATTTCCCAGGTAGTGTTTGCCGCCGCCTCTGAAGAAAGCCGGCCCGTGCTGACCGGAGTGGATGTGAAATTTGACGGCAGCACTCTGACTATGGCCGCGGCAGACGGTTTCCGGCTGGCAGTCCATAAAACAACTCTCAGCAGGCCGGTAGCCCAGAAGATGGAAGTGATTGTCCCGGCCAAAACCCTGACCGAATTGAGCCGCCTGATGGCCGACCAGACCGAGCCGGTGGAAATGATGGTCAATCCCGGTAAAAGCCAGGTGCTCTTCAAACTCAAGAATATCGAACTGGTCTCCCAGCTAATTCAGGGTAATTTCCCGCAGTACGAACAACTTATCCCTACCGCCAGCGGTACCCGGGCTACTGTGGATGTGACCGAGTTCCTGCGCGCCACCCGCACCGCCGCCATCTTCGCCCGAGACGGGACCGGAATTGTGCGTTTGATTGTAAGTCCGGGCGGTGATCTGACCCCCGGTAAACTGACCGTTTCTGCTCGCTCCGAGGAGATCGGTGAAGATGTGGGCGATATTGATGCCATTGTGGTGGGCAATGAGGCCAAAATAGCCTTCAACGGCAAATATCTGACCGATGTCCTGAACGTCATCAAAGAGGCTCAGGTCTGCCTGGAAACTTCGAGTCCCAGCAGCCCCGGCGTCATCAAACCCGTCGGCAGCGAAAGCTACGTGCACGTCGTCATGCCAATGTTCGTCCAGTGGTGACGTAATCCGAGTGTAAATTTGGATGGTTTTTAGTAATGAGAGCCCTATCGTTATTTTCGATAGGGTTTTCTTTAAGGTAGTCGTTCAGGTCACATAATTCTGTGTTGGGGGGTGTTTGGAGATAATCGTCTAGATGCTGGTAAATGCTCAACCCCAAAGGTATCAACCAAATTGACTCGTGATTGGTTACGGTTAGAATAGATATTTTAAGGACATAATTGAATGGAAAATGGAATACCTGGGGGAATCGTAGGGCTTCTATTTTTATGGGGTCTTTGGGAATGGTCAAGAAAGGCTAAAAAAGACAAGAGCGATAACGATGACATGACTGGCGTACCTTTTGAAGAGAAACCCAATACAACAGGACGTAATATACGTATTATATTGGGGCTTATTATTTTAGTAATGGTTATAATATATATTATAATTTTAATTTAGGTACTTACGATAAAGAACAATTTGATTTGTAATATTAACGGAAACAAGTAGTAGAACTCTTGCCCGGTCCTCATTAGTGCAGCGGTGGGTAGCCTCAGTTTAAGTTTAGTTATGTTAGAGGGTGTTATCTGAAATGAGTTAACGCCCTTTTTATTGCTCCCTTATTAGAGGCCATTACTTAATTATCAACTTGGCTAAAATATCTGCCTCGGCAATAAACATCAGCTTTCATTTTCGTCTCAACTGATATAGTAAAGGGAAAAAACCAGCTAGCAATATAATAACGCCAAGCCATCTTAGATCGATCGAACCTGGTATAATATTTCCCGAAATAAAGAAAATAGCACCAGCTATAATAAACCCAAAACAAAATGACCGAATGACTTTTGACGCTATTACCGGTGTTACTTTTTCGTTGATTTTCGCCTCTCTGCGTTCTTCAAGAATTGGCACAACGTGTTTTTTGTAATGCTCTTTGGCTGTTAATAATTCAAGATTTTCTGGCTTATTATCCTGTTTGTTGCCATTTTTATGATGTACGATTTCGCCTTTTACTAAACGACGTCCGATTTCCTTTTCTTTGATTCGTCTGTGCACTAAATAGTTTGAGTCTGAATATCTGAGATACCCATTTTCGTCTGTGTAAGTGTAATTATTGTTCATGTTGAATTCACTTCCTTTTCGGCTTGTTCCAATAGGGTGATTTGCACTTGGGACACACCTTTGGTAAGACTGGTCTATTCGGGTACCATGTATGACAACACCGAAAGCATTTAAGGGTTGGCAGTGATAAATTCTCATACATAGTTGGATTATATACCTGCACGTATAACATAATATATACCTCTTTAGTCATGCTTACTTTTGCAACATACAGCTTGAAAAAGACTACCAAACTTAAGGATTTTAGAATAGAGTTACTTAATGATACAGATGTCCGTAAGGAATATAACAGACTTGGGCCAAAATATAAGAAAATTGCCAACCGGATCAGGCGTGAAGCCGGTAAGTAATTTCAAAAACCTGTGTTTGCGGTATGGTACACAACAATCGCTGTAAAGAATACAACAGTCCCGAGTGATTAAGGAAGTAATGGCAAAAATAAAAGAATGGTGGAGAAAATTGAAAAGGGCGATGCCTGGGAAGATACAGATGAGAAAAACCTATAAATAGAATTTTTGTCGCCTCGACATATTGTATACAAAAAATGTACGATTAAACACAAATAATGTTCTCGGCCGCCGGATAAACTATTCCTTGATGGACCATCACGAATTTAATGACTGGCGGTAAAAGGGAGAGCCATTTTTTAAGCGGATATTGGAAGAACCGAAAATTGTAATAAATGGTGAACTGGATGTCATTAAGTAAACTGATCGCAGATGGCAGCATCTGTCCTTTGAATTTTCCCATATTATCAAATATTATGTAGTGGAAACAAGGCCAGGTTTTATCCTAACGATATCCCAACAATTGCCGCTTCATATACGACTGGAGCAGAATTATGAGTGCAGCTAAACAAGAGCTAAAAAAGGTTGTGAATGAACTCTCTGATGATGAGAGCCGCATCGTTATGAAATTTGCCGAATGGCCCAGAGAGCAGAAAGAAGAGCTGACGGATAAAGAGCTCACTTTTCTCCAGCGAGTAGAGCAGCAGGTCCAGAAAGGCGTTTTCGTCTGGTGGCGTGATGTCAAACGAACCAATATTTAAAATTGCCCTCTCCAGAGAAGCCCTGAAATACTACAACAAGATAAGCGTGAATACCGCAGCCCGACTGGATAAGTCCTTTACCAGCCTGGATACAGACCCGGTTTAAAACGGCAATATAAAACCTCTAAAGGAATAGATGGAAAATACCGGTATCGTGCCGGTAACCTGGGAATTATTTATCGAGTAGACCTGGCAAACTTCAAAACTAAAAAACACGAAAACGCCTTCTGGAATGAGGTAGATAAGATCATACCCAACTACCAGAAGCAGGTTGACTGGCTGAAGAGATATGGAGCGTCATTGACGGCGTAGGAAAGAAATGAAAGGAGCCGAAATTGATCGGAGAAAGGATCGAAGAGTCTATTTTTCAACTTGCTAAAGAGTATCAGGGTAATGGGGCTTTTTTCTTCCACAATGAGGCAGATTTAAAGTGTAGGCTGTTCGGGCTAATTCGGTCGAATATCGGTGATAAACAATTGGTACACTCGGAATGGGGAGAAGACAAACCTTATGGGCGATATGATTTAGTTGTTTGGAGACCGAGTGAAAAAGATGCAGCATTCAATTGTTGGGGTTGTAGTCATAGCGAACTTATGGAAAAAGTGCCTGATCTCATCCTTGCCGCCATTGAAATCGATTGCCTTTATGGTGGTTGCGCAAAAGCAAACCAATTCACAACAGATTCAGGATTAGGAAATAATAAAGACATCCAAAAATTGATACAAAATAATAAGGATTCATTCCCTTATTGCTACTTGATCTTGTTTTGGGATGACGAAGCTTCTGAAAAGTTTCCAGAAGTTGTAGCTGAGATTAGTGAAAAGTGCGAGCAATTGCTCCTAAAACATAAAATCAGATCTATTTGCATTTCCAGGGAGAAGGACAATATTTTATTCAAACTCGGTTATCTCAATTAAACGAAAAATCCATGGATTTTTCTAAAAATAATAGAGGATGTTATTTCCATGAATAGTGTCCCAGAACTAGATAAGCTTTTTTATTATATAGGAACCTACCGACGGAGCGATGAATATAAAAAACTAATAGAATTAATCAGGAAATTTCCTCGTGTAGCACCATACAATGTGATGTTGATACATATTCAGAAACCTGGCAGTCAATATGTTGCTTCTGTAAATGAATGGAAATCTCGTTTTCACCGGACAATAAAACCGGGTGCTCGTCCTCTGGTGATTCTGCGTCCTTTTGGCCCAGTAGCTTTTCTTTTTGAATATCTGGATACCGATGGGCCAACTCTTCCTGAAGAGTTGATCAATCCTTTTAAGGTAGAAGGGAATATCTCGAAAGACAAATTTATGAGACTGGTGAACAATTTGAAATGTGATGGAATCTCGTATAATGAAGTGGATCTAGGCGTTACAAGCGCAGGGTTTGCTCAAACAACTCAAAACGGTAGAGATCAAACTATTACGATGGGTAAAAAGATATTTCAAGTAAAAACCTTATTTGATTTGGTCGTCAATCGAGAGAATCCGGTGGAAATTAAGTTTACTAGTGTTATACACGAATTAGCTCATATTTATTGTGGACATCTGGGCTCGCCACATCCGAAATGGTGGGAAGATAGGCATAAGCTTGATCAAAATACTGGGGAATTTGAAGCTGAAAGCATATGCTGGCTTATCTGTGAAAGATTGGGAATAAAGAATCCATCGGCACAATATCTGAATGGGTATCTTGATGAAAATGGAGAAATTCCACCTATAAGCATCGAAACTGTTCTAAAAGCAACGGGCTCTATAGAATCAATGATACACAATAGTAAAACACCCAGGAAAGAGATAATTATCAGCGTAAGCGATATCAAGTAAGGCTATGCGCTGGGTATCAGTTGGAGTCCGACCAATGGTTTTGGGCTTTACATTTAAATAATGGGGGCAGTAAACAATGAATATAACCTCCTGGTCCAGGGAAGCCGAAACACAGCAATTAAATTGGCGAAAAAAGAAAGAGATACTTATAGGCCGGAATGGAAAGCAAAATGGAGTTGAAAAGGACTACATCCTGCCGGCTAATGAGTGGCTTTTAGGAACCTGGGATGATGCAGATTTCCGTAAGTTGTTATCAAACTATTTAGAGGTTGATCAAATTCAAGCCAATAATTGGAAACACAATCTAAAAAGCTCATGGACACAATGCGCCAATATTTTCTTTTCCTTCCGCTATCATCCCCATCTGAAAAATATGCTAGCCAGTTTTCTGAAAAGAGAACTTGATCTTGAAATCACATCTATAGATGGGGTTGAGTTAGAATATGCTGCTCCTGGGAAACTTTCTCCAAGGTATCTACTCGGGGAACAAGGCGGAAAACGCGGTAGCGGCCAAACATCTCCAGATGTGGCAGTCACTTTTACATGTCGGGATGGTAAATGCGGTATTTATCTTATTGAAAATAAATATACGGAACACCATTTTTATGCTTGTTCCGCAGCGAAGAAGACGCTCAGTCCCGAACACAAAACACAGGGTTTGGAGTGTAATCCCGCCCCAGAACGCTGTAAAAATATAAAAAAATGTTTTGATGATCCTGAAAGAAATTGCCACCAAGTAAAATGGGGAAGGCAATACTTTCCTATTCTACTCAAATCCATAAATGAGGCAGCGTTCCTGAGTTTACCATATTGTCCGGCGATGAAAGATGGATATCAGCTTTTTCGCCAACATGCCTTGGCACAGGGATTTGTTGAAAGCGGTTTGTTTGATTACGTATATTCGGGCGTAGCGTATGATGATAGAAATCATGGATTTATCGGTTGCTTAAGCGAGTTAGGATTACCAGACTTTAGGGAGGACTGGACAGGGTTGTTCAACTCCGCATCAAAAGTAAATTTTCACTGTTTTTCTCATCAAGACCTGCTTTCATGGGTTATGCGTAGCCGGAGTCCTTATGTTCAAAAATGGGGCAAATATGTAACTGAGCGATATGGGTATAATTAATAAGCTCGAAAGAATTCGTTACTTTTCATACTCAAATTTTTAATACAGGGAGTTAAACAACCTATTCTTTTTTACACTGTCACCTTAATCCGGTGGGCTTTCAGGGAAATATTCAGGTCCAGGTCAAGGGCATGAGCTACCTTAATTAAAGTGCTGAGAGTGACATTGTTAAATTCACCACGCTCAAATCTGGAAATCGCCGGTTGTCTGGTTCCAACAGTCCGGGCAAGCTGGGATTGACTGATCCGGAGTTGGTTCCTGCGTTTTATCAAACTCTGGATCATTTCATATTTGGGTTTAAGGTCCTCATATTCCTTTCGGATTTCCGGGTCCTTAAGTAATTCGCCTTCAAATTCTTCAAAATTCGTAGGTTGTTTCTTATTCATAATAATATCCACTTGAATGAGTGGCTGCTAAATTTTGGTTCAAACCTATCTTCATAACTTAAATTATACGTTATAATTTCGAACCATGAAGCATTCGGATATTACTCCCTCTTGACACATTGCACACAAATAATGTACGATTAAACACAAATAATGTTCAAGGCGAAAAATGTTAGAGTTTCTTATAACCTCCAGGGCCAAACGCAATTTGTTAAAATTGTTCCTGACCAATCCGGACCGGACTTTCTATGTCAGGGAGATTGCCAGATTGACCAAAGAGCCGGTTAACGCGGTTAGAAGGGAGTTGGATTACCTGGGCAAAGCCGGTTTATTGAAGTCTTCAAGTCACGGTAATCAGAAGAATTATTCGGTTATTAAAGAGTTTCCGTTTTACCCGGAGCTGAAGAAAATTATCTATGCCACCGTCGCCCTGGGAGATTACTTGAACGTCAAATTGTCTGATTCAAAAGGCATAGAGTTAGCTTTCGTATACGGGTCAACAGCTAGAAACGAGGAGACCGCAAAGAGCGACATCGACCTGTTCGTAGTAGGCGGTATAAACGAAGACGACCTGCACCAAATTATTGTAGAAATAGAACATGACATCGGCCGCCAGATAAACTATTCCTTGATGGACCATAACGAATTTAATGACCGGCGGCAAAAGGGAGAGCCATTTATTAAGCGGATATTGGAAGAACCGAAAATTATATTGAAGGACGATAATATGTTATTAAAGGAAATGCCTTCTTTCTTTGATATTGCAAAACGTTATTAAAGAGGGGTTTAATAGTGGGTGTATCCTAACAATCCTGAGGCTGTTTTTACCTTTGAATTTCACAACATTATCAGATATTATGTAATGGTAACAAGGCCATGTTTTGTTACACTGGCATTCAATCAATTGCCGGTGTAAATACCACTGGAGCAAGATTATGAGTGCAGCTAAACAAGAGCTTAAAAAGTTTGTGAATGAGCTTTCTGATGATGAGAGCCGCATCGTATTGAAATTTGCCGAATGGCTCAGCGAGCAGAAAGAAGATCTAACGGAAAAAGAGCTTGCCATTCTCCAGCGAGGGGAACAGCAGGTCCAGAACGGCGATTTTGTCTGGTGGCGCGATGTCAAACGAACCAATCTTTAAAATTGCCCTCTCCAGAGAAGCCCTGAAATACTACAACAAGGTAAGTGTGAATACTGCCGCCAGACTGGATAAGTCCTTTACCAGCCTGGAGTCAGACCCGGTTCAAAACGTTAATATCAAACCTTTAAAAGGCATTGCCGGTAAATACCGGTACCGGGCTGGTAGTCTGAGGATTGTCTACGAAGTAGACCTCGTAAAACGGATAGTCTACGTTCTGGCTATCTTGCCCCGAGGTCAGGCGTATAAACACTCAAATTAACCCGATGGTTTAAGCTTTCACCCTGAACGGCAAGCTTACGCACGCTGGGAAAGTGATACCGATGTTCCTACAGTGGTGACCTGACTCCCCTTTCACCTTCTTTCTGTCTCTCGTTTAGGGAGGAATTAAGTGGGGGAGAAAATAGTATTAAGAGAACCCGATATGTATTTAAAACAGCCCCCGACCGTGTTTAGGGAATCGGGAGCTGTACTTCAACAGAGGCTAGCAGTACCGGTGTACCCATTTCTGTTTATGTTTGAATATTACAGTCCAAATTGAGCCATTGAGTTAAT
>DATIKD010000195.1:0-3530 GCA_035477965.1 Dehalococcoidales bacterium
CAGCCCATCGTAGGTGCTCGTGCCACGACCGATCTCATCCAGAATAATCAAAGAATCAGGGGTGGCATTATTTAGAATAATGGCGGTCTCGGTCATTTCCACCATAAAGGTGGATTTGCCGGCAGCCAAATCTTCACCGGCTCCGATACGCGTAAAAATGCGGTCCACCAACCCTATCTCGGCTGAAGCGGCCGGCACAAAGCTGCCAATTTGGGCCATCAATACAATCAGTGCCACCTGTCTTAAATAAGTGGATTTGCCGGCCATGTTGGGCCCGGTCAGTATCACCATCTGAACATCATCATTTGAAAGCAGGGTATCATTGGGAATAAAACTATGCTCCGGCAGATACTGTTCCACCACCGGATGACGTCCGTCTCGAATCAGAACGGTTTGCCCTTTATTCAGGCGCGGTCGGATGTAATCGTGGCGCACAGCCGTCTCTGCCAGGCTGGAGAATACATCTATTTCGGCCAGCGTGCGGGTTTGAACCAGAATGGCTTCGGAAGAAGCACCGATCTGAAGGCAAACCCGCTGAAACAGGTCAGTCTCCAGTTCCACGATGCGTTCCTGTGCGTTCAATATCTGGGATTCAAAATCCTTTAACTCGGGGGTAAAGAAGCGTTCTCCGTTAACCAGTGTTTGCTTTCGAATATATTCAGCCGGGACTTGAGGTAAACTGGAATTGGAAATTTCGATGTAATACCCGAATATCCGGTTGTATCCCACTTTCAGGTTTTTAATGCCGGTCCGCACTCTCTCTTTCTGCTCCAGATCGGCCAGATACTGGCGGGCTGTGCCGGAGGTGGAACGTAATTCATCCAGTTCAGGGGAGAAACCGGGTTTGATTACGCCGCCTTCATCCAGGCTGGCGGGCGGATTCTCAACGAGCGAAAGGCGGATAAGTTCTATCAGGTCAGGGTGCGGTTTTATCTCTGCCGACAACCACTGCAAAGGGCAAGTTTGCAGCAAATCTTTCATCTCAGGCAATATTTCCAGACCGCGCTTCATGGCGGCTACTTCGCGCGGTGAAGCGATACGACCTTTTATGCGGTTAATCAACCGCTCCATATCCGCCATATCACTCAGTAAACCGATCGCCCGCAGCCTTGTTACCGAATTCTGAAAGAACCATTCAACCGCATCCAGGCGCTGGTCGAGAGCGGGTAAATCCAGTAAAGGTTGCCCGATCCACTTCCGCAGCATCCTTCCGCCCATCGCTGTCCGCGTCAAATCCAGAACAGAAAGCAAGGAACCCCCGGTTTTACCACTGCGGCTGCTCTGGAATAAATCCAGATTATTCTGAGTTTGGAAATCCAGCGCCATAAAAGATCCGGTTGAATATGTGTTTAAGCCGGTAAGTTGCAAGAGAGAACTTTTTTGGGTTTCATTCAGGTAGCCGATGATGCTGCCGGCGGCTGAAGTGGCCAGAGGTAGATTCTCACATCCATAGCCTTCCAGTGAGGCTACGCCAAAATGGTCTTTTAACCGCCGGATATTTTTCTCCATATCATAATCATTATCTTCAAGCCGCGTAACCGGGGCTGTTAGCCGCAGCGATTGAATTTCTAAACTCTTCGCTACCAGGATTTCAGAGGGCTTTAAGCGTTCAATTTCACCGGATATTCTGGATATTACTGCCTGCGTGACAGCGAATTCCCCAGTCGTAATATCGGCATACGCCACCGCGGCTTGATCGCCTTCAATCACCAGGCTGACCAGGTAGTTATTCACCTTGCTGTTTAAAAGATTAGGTTCGACCACTGTACCCGGAGTCACCAGGCGAACTACTTCTCTGGCAACAATGCCGCGGGTCTGTCCCGGTTTGGTGATTTGCTCGCAGATGGCTACCTTGTAACCTCGATTTATCAGCCTCGAAAGGTAGTTATCCAGGGCGTGATAAGGTATGCCGGCCATAGGAATGACGTGGTCCTTACCCATACTGCGGGAAGTCAGGACTATTTCCAGTTCCCTGGCGCAAACGCGAGCATCTTCATCGAAAGTTTCGTAAAAGTCACCCAGTCTAAAAAAGAGAATGACCTGAGGATACTGGCGCTTGATGCGCAAATATTGTTGTCGGATAGGAGTCAGGTTTTCAGTCATTTGAGGTTAATTCTACCTTATTGTATCGGGCACATGAAGCGAATAGGCCGCCACTCTTCGGTCTGCGGGCAAACTAACACAGCATCCTTCCAGATGCAGTTGTTTACAAGACCAGGTGACGGTCTTTAACCCGGCACTTCTCCGCTCTGATTATGCACATCATATCCTGCACCGCACTGTCAATTTCATTGCGATGATTAATCACCGCATAATCAAAATGTATTAGCTGCTGCAGTTCTTTTTCGGCAGTTTTTAGTCGTAATGCCAAATCTGCCGGAGCTTCAGTGGCACGGCTACTCAGGCGATTTGATAATTCTTCAGCCGAAGGCGGCATTATCATGATAAAGACTGCATCCGGCAGTATTTCCTGAATACTTTTGACGCCCTGTATATCCACTTTGATAATGACATCCCGCCCTTGCTCCAGGGCTGCTTTGACATGCTTCCTGGGTACACCGTAATAATTGCCGTAGACCTTCGCCCACTCCAGCAGCCCGCCGCTTTGCATAGTCTCTTTGAACTCGCTCTCAGAGACAAAATAATAGTCTTTACCTTCCACCTCTTTGCTTCTCTTTTTCCGGGTTGTAATAGTGGTGGTAAAAAATAACTGGGAATTCATCTCCTTCATGCGGTTCAAAATAGCATCTTTACCCACGCCTGAAGGTCCGGATACAACGAAAACCAGAGGATTAGTTTTCATCCTATCCCAGGTAAGTGAAGAATTAGTCATCGCCAATCTCAGTTTTGGATGTAGCGCCAACATGGCTGACACTCAAGCGACCGGCAATTATTTCGGGTGCCCGCGAAGTTAAAAAGACATTGCCGTTATCCGTAAAAATAGCGGCGCGCGTTTTGCGCCCATGTGTCATATCTATCAATACCCCTTTGGCAATGGCTTCTTTAATGGACCGTTTGATGTTGGTTGAAGAGGGAGAAGCGATCGCAATAATGCGGTTGACGGCTAAAAAATTATCAAAACCAATATGAACCAGTTCAATAGACATCTCTTTAATCCTCGTATTATCGTTAATTTTGGTACTTGTATTGCCGGCGGTGAAAAGGAGTAGTAATAATATTCTCGGTTGATTTAAAGTCTGAATGACTTATATCTTAATACTTTCAGGGGGTGTTTAGCAACTGTTACAGCTTGATTTGGCATAATCTAACTGATTAAGGATTGTTATACTCTAAAATATACCCGAAACTGTTTATTTTGGAAACATTGTGGGACTTTCCGAAACCAATGATTTAGTATGGTTTTAAATAGTTAGACCGCCAGCCAAAACAAATTTGGGAAAATCTGTGTTCCGCTAAAATAATTCTTGAGCATTTGTTAATATAGTGGTACATTTATTAACAATGATGTTGGGATAGCAGGAAAGTATACAACGAACGGGTGTAACATACACACAAACCGGGTGTTTTGT
>DATIKD010000196.1:0-17262 GCA_035477965.1 Dehalococcoidales bacterium
GGCTTTTCGCCGGCTGGCTCTTTTCCCATAACCAAAGCATAACAGAGCGGGTAAAATTAACCAAATCGGGCTAAAACACACCATCCAATAACTTCCGGATGAAGTAAATATTTGGGTGAAAATCTGAGTTTGTTTGCAACTTGCTAAATAGCGATTCCTGGTGGGTTTCTGCAGCAGTATACCAGATTCGCGTCGCAGTATAAGTTTCATCGCCAAATTTGCCGGAGGTAAAATGTGGTAAAATGAAGCCGTTAAGGGCAGTGCTCAGGAATCAAACTACCAGCGCTGTATTCGTTGCACCGGATATCGCGGAAGCGGCGCTCCGCTTAATTCAAATGATTGAGGCAAAATAAAATGAGAAAAATGACTGAAAATCTGGATGCCTGTGCAGACAAAATCCGCCAGGACCTGGCTAAAAAAGATGCTGCGCGAGAGAAGGTCCTGCCGCTTTGTCGGGAGTTGATCCGGTATGCCAGCGTCACTATCCGTGCCATTCACCGTCAAGAATTTGCCGAAGCCAAACGACTGCTGGATGAAAGTAAAAAAGTACGGGAGGGCCTGGCCCAGGCGGTTAGTGAGTGGGATGAACTGCGTTATCACGGTTTCGTAAAGGATGCCCAAAAAGAATATACCGAAGCCAATGCCGTTTATGCCCTCCTGACCGGCCAGCCCCTGCCGGAACCGGACCAATTGAATGTGGACTATCCGGGTTATCTGAACGGGTTGGGTGACACTGTGGGTGAACTGCGCCGCTATTTGCTGGACAGCATGCGGCGAGGCGATCTCTCGCGGGGAGAAGAATTGCTTTCTGCCATGGACGATATTTATACCACGCTGGTTACCATGGATTTCCCGGATGCCATTACCGGCGGTCTGCGCCACACCACTGACCAGGTCAGGGGCATTCTTGAGAAAACCCGCGGCGATATCAGCCTGGCAGTCCGCCAGCAGGCGCTGGAAAGCAAACTGCGTGAATTTGAAGAAAAGTCATGAAAAAGGCTGATGACAGATCAGTCAGGCAGGTCCGGTTTACACGCCAGGCCGCCGGTTTACAGGAAAATCCCTTGAAAGAATGTGAGAGGCTTGATCTACCCGGATCCACCGCGCCCAGGTTAAAAGTTATCCCGGCTGTATAAAAAAGAGTTGTGTTGTTTTTCTTCGCCGACGGTGGTAGCTGAACCGTGACCGGGATGAATGATAGTCTGCGGCGGTAAAGTCATCAGTTTTTCCGCAATGGATTTTATCAACTGGAGGCGGGTGCCAGTGCCGATATTGGATGAACCGATGTTGCCCCGGAATAAAGTGTCTCCAGTAAACAAAAGACCGTGGCCGTAGAGACAAATTCCACCCAGTGTGTGCCCGGGGGTATTTATAACCTGAAAACGCAGGTCGGCCGTTTTAATTATATCGCCTTCTGTCAACAGGCGGTCAGGTTTTAGCGGAGGACCGAAAGCTTCACCCCAGAAGAAACGGCTGTCACCCTGCAGAGCGGACGCGTCCTGCGCATGAATTGCCACCGGAGCGGAGAGGACTACCTTCAGATGGCCGATAGCGCCAATATGATCGATATGCCCATGAGTGGCGATCAGCCACTTGATTTTCCACTGGTTAGTCCTCACTGCCTGCACTAACGCCTGGGGTTCAGCTCCCGGATCGATGATAATACCTTCGCCGCTTTGTTCAGATACCAGAAAGTAACAATTAGCCCTCCAGGGACCAACTGTCATTTTTTTGATTATCAATTGTCTCTCCTGCCGTCAGTCTGTCAATATATGAGTACTATATTGAAATATGTATGAATAAATGTCATAATCTCATCAATAATCAATACGAAAATATAGATTTGAGTTGGACACCAAAATAAGGTGCAGCAGTTCGCCCGGTCTCTAGAATTGATTATATAAGGCGCGGTCAAAACAGGCAAGGCCGGAAAGGAGTCAATATGTCTCCGCTTAAAACTGGCGACTATGAATTTAAAAAAGGAGTATTGGTTGATATTCGGCGGAGAATGGGACTTTCCCAGGCTAAAATGGCCGAACTCCTGGGTCTGCCTCCTAACACCCTTTCCCGTTGGGAGAACGGCAGCACCGTGCCGGATGCCGACTCCCTGGCTTCCATCTATTCCATCGCCAAAAAGAATAATTTGACGGTAGAATTTTTCGGGTTGCGGGGCATGAAAACGGAGGTCAAACCTCTACGTTACCGTTTGATGGTCTTCTGGGATTTCCAAACTTACGGGGTTGCGGCAGGATGGGTAAAAGAAGCTGATACCGGTCTTTCCGAGATTTTGAAAAATCGCTTTGGCGACCTTAACGACCAGTTGTTAAAGGCTTTTATCCATCCGGATCAGCGGCCGGCTGGCCGGGAGCTGGAAAAGCTGGGCTGGAGCGTGCGGGAAGGCCGCCAGGAGATAACCACTGATATGGTTAATACTGCTAAAAGCCTGGCGGGGCAGGACCCGGCGGGTACAGTGCTGGCCCTGATCAGCAAAGACAACAGTCTATTCAATCTGGTGGAAGAATTAAAAAGCTGGGGAGTACTGGTCTTTATTTTCTACAACCGCCCGGTTAACAACCGTCTTCTGGAAGGGGCGGGCGAAAAATTCGGGATTCAATGGGCACCCCTGATGACCGATGCTCAGCGCCGCAACCCGGGGACACCCTTTGCCTGAAAAATCCGTCTTGAAGGCTTGTATTAAGCGGCTTCTGTGAATATACTGTAATACAGAATCAGTTGGTTTGACGGAAAAATCTTTAAGGAGGCACAGGAAATGGATTCCAAAGCGCTTTACCGGATAGGTTATGGAGTGTATATCATCGGTGCCAAAAAGGGGAATAAGATTAATGCCCAAATAGCCAATACCATTTCCCAGATAGCCTCAGAACCCCCAACTGTGGCAGTCAGCATCAACAAAAAAAATTTGACGCATGAATACATCCATGAGAGCCAGGCGTTCAGCGCCTCCATCCTGAATAATGAAACACCTCTGGCGTTTATCGGAATTTTCGGCTTCAAGTCCGGGCGAGACGGCAACAAATTTGAAGGTATCAACTACAAAACGGGCGCCACCGGAGCGCCGGTGGTACTTGACCATGCAGTATCCTATCTGGAAGTTAAAGTTAATCAGGAAGTGGATGCAGGCACACACACCCTATTCATCGGCCAGGTGGTTGAGGCAGAGGTGCTGAGTGATAAACCCACTTTAACCTATGAGTACTACCAGCAGGTCAAACGCGGCACTACTCCCAAAGGCGCTCCCAGCTACCAGGAACCCAAAAAAGAAGTTAAGGCGGCTCCCAAAATGGCAAAATACAAATGCTCGATTTGCGGTTATATTTACGATCCCTCTCTGGGTGACCCGGACAGCGGCATAAAAGCCGGTACTTCTTTCGAAGACCTTCCGGCTAACTGGACCTGCCCGCTGTGCGGGGCTGAAAAAAGCAATTTCGAAAAAATGGAATAGCTTCTTCTCCGGCGCGTTTGAAAGGTGCAGCACAAAAAGCCCGGCCCCCGGGTTGTCATGTGCGAAAATTGACTGATCATCGTATGCTAACGTATGATAAAGCGGATTCCTGGAGGTCGGTTTCAACCGCTTTTGATGATTGTCAGTCTGAATAGTCTGCCCCTAATAGAAGAACTGCCGGCCCAGCGTACCGCCCTTGAGTTGTTCGAGCCGTTAAGCGGCCTCAAGAACAGCTTTTGGCTGGAAAGCGGCATGGACCCTCAAAAATTGGGGCGCTACAGTTTTATGGGAACCGATCCATTTTTGATATTCAAATCCCGCGGATGGGATGTTTATCTTCAGGAAACAGCTTCTAACCGGAAACTGCAGGGCAACCCGCTGGATATTCTGGGCCACTATCTGGAAAAATACCGTCTTGCCAGACCAAATTCGGATTTACCCTGCTGCGGCGGAGCAGTCGGCTATTTAAGTTATGATTTAGGCCGCTTAATTGAAAACATCCCCCAAAAAGCGGTGGATGATTTGGGGCTGCCGGAATGCCTTTTGGGTTTTTATGATGTGATGCTGATCTATGACCATCTGCTGAAGAAGGCCTGGATCGTATCCAGCGGTTGGCCTGAAGAGACCGAACCGGCGCGCCATGAGCGCGCCCGAGCGCGCCTTTTGGAATTTAAAGCTAAAATACTCAGTGATCAGCCCGCCTGTCAGGCCAGGCCGCCCGTTCCGCCAGCCCGTGAATTGAGCAGTAATTTCACCCACGAAAACTATGTTAAGGCGGTTGAACGGGCCCGGCAGTATATTATTGACGGTGATATTTTTGAGGTCAATCTTTCCCAGCGGTTTACCGCAGAGGTCAGCATGGCGCCTTTCGAATTATACCGCCGTTTGCGGCAAATTAACCCCGCTCCCTTTGCCTGCTATTTAAATTTTGATGAGGTCAGGGTAGTGGGTTCCTCACCCGAGCGCTTTCTGCGCCTGCAGGGAGACCGGGTTGAAACACGCCCGATAAAAGGTACCATACGGCGCGGTCATACACCGGAGCAGGATAAAACCAATGCGGATTGGTTGCAGGCCAGTGAAAAAGACCGGGCTGAAAATATGATGATCGTGGATCTGGAGCGCAATGATTTGGGCAGAGTCTGCCGCTACGGATCGGTGAAAGTTACGGAGCTGGCCATTCTGGAGACCTTCCCAACTGTTTTTCACCTTACTTCTACCGTAGTTGGGCAGTTGCGGGAGGGGGTCAGCCGCATTGATTTGTTAAAAGCCACTTTCCCCGGTGGGTCCATCACCGGTGCTCCCAAGATACGCTCCATGGAAATCATCGATGAACTGGAGCCTACCCGCCGCAGCCTATATACCGGAAGCATCGGCTACTTTTCATTTGATGGCGATCTGGATTTGAATATCGTTATCCGGACTTTTCTGTTGAAAGACCAAAAAGCCTATTTCCAGCTTGGCGGGGCAGTGGTCTTTGATTCTGACCCGGAGGCTGAATACCAGGAAACACTGGACAAGGGAAAAGCCCTTTTCCGGGCTCTGATGAGTGAAAAATGATACTGATCATTGATAACTATGATTCATTTGTCTACAATCTGGCCCAGTATACCGGTGAACTGGGTTGGGAGCCGCGGGTTTTCCGTAATGACCGCATCAGCCTGGCAGAAATTAAAGCTCTCAATCCAACGCATATCATTATTTCTCCCGGCCCGTGTACGCCGCTGGAAGCCGGCATCTCCAATCAGGTCGTGCAGCATTTTGGCGGGAAGATTCCAATATTGGGGGTATGCCTGGGGCATCAGTGCATAGGGCATGTGTACGGCGGTAAGGTAGTCCATGCACCGGTGCCGGTCCATGGTAAAAGTTCGGCTATTTTCCATGACGGCAGTCGAGTCTACCGGGGATTACCCAGCCCTATCCAGGGTGGGCGTTACCATTCCCTGGTGGTGGAATTGACCGGTGGTTCTCCTCTGGCCGTTACCGCCCGCACAGCCGACGGAATCATTATGGGCCTCCGACACTCCACCTTTTGCGTGGAAGGTATCCAGTATCATCCGGAATCAATCATGACCGGAGCCGGACATGACTTGCTGAGAAATTTCCTGAGCTATCAAAATGGACTCTGGCCGCCGGAAAGCCAGGAATTACCCAAAAATTGCTCTGCAACTTGAGCCAGGCCAAATCCTGCAAACTGAATCAAGGGGGCTGAAAGATGAAAGAAATCGCTTATTTGAATGGCGCCTTTTTACCCCTGAATGAAGCTAAAATCCCGGTGACGGACTATGGTTTCCTGTTCGGCTACGGACTTTACGAAACCTGCCGGGTATATCAGGGCCGGCTTTTCCGCCTGGATGATCACCTGGCCCGCCTGGAAAAATCGGCCCGGGCGCTCAATATCCCATGCCAGATCAGCCGGCTCAAAGAAGCAGCCCTGGAGACTGTGCGGCTCAATCCATTTGAAAATGCCCGCCTGCGCTTGACTCTCACTCCGGGCCCCGGGTCACCTGCCGCGGATATCCGTTCCTGCTCTTCGCCCACTACCCTGGTGACTGTGGTGGAATATAAGCCCTTCCCGGCGGAAACTTATAAAAAAGGTTTCCGGGTTATTGTTTTTAACTTGCGGCGCAACAGCCAGTCTCTTTTAGCCGGTATGAAGTCCATTTCTTTCATCGAGAGCATGCTGGCCAGGCAAGAAGCGCGCATCAGAGAGGTTGATGATGCCCTGTTGTTGAATGACAGGGGAAGTCTGGCTGAAGCCAGTTCCAGCAACGTTTTCCTGGTCAGCGGGGGAGTTTTAATTACACCCGCGGAGGGCAGCGGATTATTGCCCGGCATCACCCGGCAAGTGGTGATCGAACTGGCCCAGGCCGCGGGACTAAAATGCAGGGAAAAAGATATTCAACCCCCGGAAATGCAGAAGGCTGAAGAGGTATTTATCACCAATTCCATGATAGAGATAATGCCGGTGACGGTAATTGAAGGCCGGGCGGTAGGTTCAGGCGTTCCCGGTCCAGTTACACGGCAGTTGATGGAAGCTTACCGGGACCTGGTGAAAGCCGGGTTGAAATAAACTGACTGAAGTGAAAAATCGCTGAGGTCGCTGGGCTACAATCTTTCTTTCAGATTTTTCCGCATGGCTACCTGCTTCCAGCCTCCGGTGGCTTTTTTACGCATTTCGATGATGCGCGGGATATAGCGCCCGAAAGGTATCAGCAGCATCAATACGGAAAAGATGATGTAAGCGGTATTATGATATACGAAGGCTGCCAGGAAGGGGAAGCATAACAGGGCTACGCCGTAGCTGAGGGTGGGGAAACGGGTAATCAACATCAGCAGTCCAAAGATGGCGACATAAACGGGGATACCCCACAGCGGCATGATTATAACCAAAACGCCGATCAGCGTTGCCCCGCCTTTACCGCCTTTGAATTTAAGGAAAACCGGCAGATTATGGCCGATGATGGCCATAGCCCCGCAGGCCAGGTCAATATATTGGGGCGCCTCCAGCCAGCGCGCCACCATCACTGCCAGCATGCCTTTAATGATATCCAAGGCCAGCACCAGCATACCCCACCAGAAGCCCACATTGTAAAAGGTATTCATGGCGCCCATATTGCGGCTGCCTACTTTACGGATGTCCACATTGCGGCGGGTTTTGCCTATAATGAAAGCAGAAGGGAGCGAACCCAGCAGATAGGCGATTAACAATGCCAGGATGGAAATCAATACGTCCATGGGTTAATAATAATTGAATCCGGTATAACCTGCAACCCTTCCTCGGTTACTATTTTTCTATGTTGCCAGGCGCCCGCGGTTGAAAAAACTGAGGCTTTGCTCGTCACTCCCGATCTCAATATCACAAAAGTAAAAAACTCAGCCCTCACACTGTAAGGAAACTTTTACCGGTTGTAACTTTTTTATCACTGTATCTCGGCGAGTCGTAACGGCTTTTTAACTTCAGGATTGTAAACTGAGAAATATAAAGACGGGAACAACGGAAATCAGTTCAAACCAATAATAAAAAATCCCGGTTCGCCGGGGAAGGAAAGATAAAATGAAAATGAGCGATAACTGGGATTTAGTAGAACGCAAAATGCTGGAACTCCGCATTTTAACCAATGCTAACTGGAAAAATCAGGAATATGAACTGGCTGTTATGGGTGAAAAGATGCTGCGCAGTGTGGAAAGCGCCAGAATGCAGGCTGAAAGCGCCCGCATGGTACTGGATATGCTGCCCGAATCGATCAACGATTTAAAGGACGAAAACAAATTACAGAATATCTTTGATGCTCAAACTCTGGAGAGTCTGAAGTTCTAGATTTTACTGGAAATACCTATCCTCCTTAAGGCAAAGAGAAGAAAGACCGAAGTCTTTCTTCTCTTTGTTTGCCGGGCAAAAAAATTATTTTCAGTTTAACAACTAAAGGGTATTAACGATAGATTCCATATTCCTGGGTGAAATCAATCATAGCCTTCAGGTTCTCCGGCTTCACCTCATCGGTGGAACTGCGAGGTGAAAGAATAAAACCGCCGTCTTTGCCCACCACATCAATCAGTTTCTTGCAGCAATCCTTCACATCCTGGACAGTGCCTACCTGTAATATGGTGGAAGGAACATTGCCCTCCAGGCAGGTATGGTCTTTCAGAATAGCTTTGGCTTTAAAAATATCGGTGGTATCCAGGCGGGCCAGGATTTTGCCTTTGGGGAATTCCAGCAGGTACTCCAGTTTGGAAGTAAAGTTGCCTTCAAAGAAAATGCAGGGTGTCTGGCCTCTTTCAATCAGCTTCAGTACCAGTTTCTTGAAGGTCGGCCAGTAGAACCTGTCAAACATCTTATTGGAAAGGAAATCATCCGAACCGCGGGTATTAGTCATAAACGTGCGAATTTGTCCATATGGACTGGGTTTGGGAATGGGTCTGGCCAGGGTTAATTCCAGAATCTTTTCACAGGCCTGGATAAGTTTATCCGGCTGGCGGTACATATCCATCATGGTCCCGGACATGCCTCTCATAGAATGGGAGATGATGTCGTAAGGCGGCATGGCGGCTCCCTGGAAATATTGGGGGAAGCCCAGATCCAGCAGCAACTGGTTAAACTTATCTATTCTGGCCTGCCAGCGGCGCATTTCACGGCCGGTTTTGAGTAGCGTTTCGAAAGCATGAGCGGTTTCCGGGGCGCTGATGGTCAGAGCCAGGTTCTGGGCGCCCATGGTGCCGGAAAGATCGGAAAGTTTGGGAAGTTTGGCCAGTCCGGCCAAATTTTTGCTGACCCGGGACATGTGAATGCGGAACATGTAATCCGAGGGATCAGCCATAAAGGCGTCATATTCGTCGGCCTGCATGTTAGCTATTTCTATAGTTTGATGACCATGGTTGGGATTGGCGTTGAAGCCGGGCCAGCGCAACAGTGCCGGTTCCAGTATTTCCAGGGCTTTTCCGGCGATGAATCCCTGAGGAAAAATAAAATCAGCCGGATAGTCCGGCAGGACTGTTTTATAGGCGTTATACCAGGCTTTAAAATCATAATAGGCAGCCGAACAGGGTATTCCTGCCGCTTTGGCGGGGAAATATCCCATGCTGCTGATCACCGGCACGCGGTCCGGGATTTTTAACTGGATTGCGTCTGTAATACGCTTCTCTTTTTCGAGACAGATTTGTTCTGCCGTTTTTGCCTGATCGATTTTTTTGGGCATTCTTTCCACTCCTTGCGTTACTTTCAAATTTTCATCATTTTCTCAAATATTCGCTCAAATAGCAAAGCACAAATGCCGGGCAATACATTCGTGGAAATACGCTAGTCCTTTTTTTAGTACCGAGGTCCTCGGTCTTTTCTCGGTTTGCGCCTCTGCCCCGCCCCAATGGTTCCACTGATTTCCCGGCTGTGCCCCTTGCCCCATTCTCAGGAGAAAACCAGCGAAACAGGACGAAAAGGAAGCCAGTAAAGGGGAGTAATGGCCGGGGATAGCCTGGTTACTGTATTGCTGAAGCCTGGTTTGAACTAGAAGATTAAGCGTGTCGCCAATTGCGCCAGGTCCATTCCGAAGCCGGGCAAAATACCGAAGAAGAGCATACCCAGGGTACACACTATCAATGCTGCCAGGACGCTTTTGGGAAGGCGGATTGCGGATTTTGCCTGAGGGCCTTCGGCCCACATAACTCTGATAACTCGCACGTAGTAATAAGCTGAAATGGCGCTGTTCAAGACGGCAATGATGACCAGCCAGAGCAGGTTACTGTTGACCGCGGTGCTGAAGATATAAAACTTGGCCATCAGACCGGCGGCCGGAGGCAGACCAATCAAGGAAATCAGGCTCAAAGTGATTATAGCCGCCAGAGCGGGGGAGGTCCGGCCCAGCCCGCTGAAACTGCTGATCAGGTCATTATCCAGGTTTTGGGTGACCACAATGATGGCGATAAAAGCGGCCAGGTTGGCCACAGTGTAGCACAACAAAAAGAAGAGCACTGCGCTCTGGGCGGGGGCGGCTGCGGCAGCGGCTAACCCGGCGGCGGCCAACCCGGTCATCACATAACCGGCCTGTGCGATGCTGGAATAACCCAGCATTCTTTTAATATTCTTCTGCTGGATGGCCAGGATATTGCCGGCCGTCATGGTGATTGCCGCCAGTACGGCAAATATCATACCCCAATTGAACTCGGCGGGATCAAAGGTGGTTGAAAATATCCTCAGGATAACAGCGAACCCGGCCGCTTTGCTGGCGACGGAAAGAAAAGCCGTTACCGGCGTCGGAGCGCCCTCATAGACATCCGGTACCCACATGTGGAAAGGCACGGTAGCGATCTTGAAGCCGAATCCGGCGATTATCAGGATTATTCCCAGCAGCAAAGCCGGAGCATTGATCAAGTCAGAAGCGGTCAGGGTTTGCAAAGCTGCGGACAGTTCTTCCAGGCTGGTCTGGCCGGTGAAGCCGTAGAGGAAGGCCATACCCATCAATAAAATTGCGGATGCCATCGAACTCAAAAACATGTATTTCAGGGCGGCTTCAGTGGAACGGCCGTCTTTTAAGAGACCAACCAGACAATACATAGAAATATTGACCAGTTCCAGGGCCAGGAAGATGGTGATCAATTCCACCGCGGAAGCCATCAGCAGCATGCCCAGGGTGGCCAGTAAAATCAGGGAATAGAACTCTCCCTGAAAATCACGGAACTTGCTAACGTAGTCAACTGAAGCCAGGATGACTAACGCGGCAATTCCCAGGAAGAGGAATTTGAAAAAGATGGCATAATTGTCAATTGCCAGCAAGTTGTAGAAGATAGTCCGCGGCGCATCTCCCCACAGACTGAAAGCGAAACCAGCCGCGACAGCCAGGCCGGCGATGCTGAAAACCGCCAGCCAGACTTTCTGCCGGATGAACAGGTCCAGGATGATCACAGCCAGAGCGGTGACGGCTAATACAATTTCCGGTATAAGCAGCGCCAAATTCAAAACTATCTCCTAAACAATGTAACTAATTTCAAGGCATGAACAAACTGGCAACCGGCCAGATTCCGGTACGGATAACATCCGTCAATATTGCCGGGTAGATACCAATCAGAATAATCAATCCAACCAGGATAAACATGTAAAGCATTTCACGCTTATCGGCGTCTTTGATCTGGCGGAAGCGTTCCGGTAGCGGCCCGTAAAACGCCCGCTGGACCATCCACAGAATGTACCCGGCGGCCAAAACCACACCGGCCGCGGCCAGCAGGGTATAAACCTTTATGCCGGCTACCGCAGTGGAAGCGAAGCTGCCCACAAAAACCAGGAATTCAGCCGCAAAGCCGCTGGTCAAAGGCAATCCCAGAGAGGCCAGACCACCAATAATAAAAACTACGGCGATAACCGGGATCCGTCCGGCCAGACCGCCCAGTAGTCGTAAATCACGCTCTCCCACATTATGCAGTACCAGTCCGGCTACGGCGAAAAGCAGTCCGGTAACCAGCCCGTGGCTGACCATCTGGGTTACCGCTCCGGTCAGACTGAGATCATTCAGGGCAAAAATTCCCAGCAGAACATAACCCATATGGCTGATGCTGCTGTAGGCAATAAGTCTCTTCAGATCGGTCTGCCGCAGGGTGACGGCCGCCCCGTACAGCACCCCGATGACGGCCAGTATGATGAATAAAGGGGCATAACGTTGGGCGATGTCCGGGAATATGGACACACCCAGCCGGATAATACCGTAGCCGCCCATCTTCAATAGCGTTCCAGCCAGAATCACACTGACTCCGGTAGGGGCATCAGTATGAGCATCCGGCAACCAGGTATGCAGTGGGAAAATCGGCAGTTTGACGGCAAAGCCCACCATCAACAGGAAAAATATGGCAGTCAGCGGAATGGCAGCGGATGCCGCCGGTATCAATTCTTGTATTTCCAGCATGTTCAGGCTGCCGGTCGTAAAATAGAGTGCCAGTATGCCGGCCAGCATGAAGGCGCTGCCGGCCAGGGTATAGACCACGTACTTGAAAGCGGAATACTTGCGGTGCCCGGTGCCCCAGATGGAAATCAAAAAATACATGGGAATCAGGACTATTTCCCAGAAGATAAAGAACAACAGCAGGTCAAGCGAACTGAAAACACCCAGGACGGCTGTCTCCAGTACCAGCAGCCAGATAAAGTATTCGCGGACGCGGTCATGAATCTTCCAGGAAATCAAGACCACCAGGAAACCCAGTAAAGACATCAAAAGTACCAGCGGCAGGCTGATGCCGTCCACTCCCACATGATAAAAGGCGTTAATAGCCGGAATCCAGGCCAGTTTGGTCTCAAATTGCATTCCGGCGGTGTGGTTAAAAGCGTTGTAGAGGTAAACCGTCAGCGCCAGTGGTACGGCTGTGACCACCGCTGCGAAAATCTTAACCAGTTTTTCAGCCGGATGCGGCCAACAGACCAGAACGATGGCCCCGATGACCGGTAAAAATATTATGATATCCAGTAAACCCAAACTTTTCCTCCCGGGATGACTGTTATCCGTAAAACGGATATTCTGGGTTGCTTTAGTTTAAAGTCCTTTTATCTCCCCAATATTAGCCAGGTAACCGCGATTACCACAATGCCGGCCGCGATGGTAATTGCATATAGTTGAAGCTGACCGGTCTGGGTCTGCCGGGCACCTCGGCCGGAATTAATCGCCCCGCTGGCAGTCCCGCGAGTGGCTCCATCCACCACATGCGTGTCAAACCACTGGAAAACCCTGAAAAGACCCTTGTTCAAAAAGTTTTTAACAAACAGGTTTTCATAGAGTTCATCCATCCAGTATTTATTGATCAGCACCGTATATACCGGTTTAAAAAGATTACCGATTTTTTCGGCGGAAATCAGCCTGGCGCTGTAAATGGCCCAGGCCAAAACGATCCCGGCGGCGGCCACCAATATTGAAATCAAAGCCATGGGATGAGTCAGCACACCGAAGAACCCGCTGATAAAGCTTTTAAGGCCGTGTCCCTCACCCAGAAAGGTGCTGAACTGGCCGGTCACATTCCAGTAACCGGAAATGACTGCCAGAATGCCCAGCACCAGCATGGGCAGGACCATCACCCAGGGTGACTCATGCGCATGAGTGCCATGATGGCCCTGGGAGCGGGACTTTCCGCCAAATGTTAAAAAGACCACTCTGAACATGTAAAAGGCGGTCATAAAAACAGTCACCATGGCCAGCGCAAAAAGCAGGGTGTTGAAATCCAGGGCTTTGACCAGAATTTCGTCCTTGCTCCAGAAACCGGCCAGCGGCCAGATTCCGGCCAGGCTGAGCGAGCCTAAGACAAAGAGGGCACAGGTCCAGGGCATTACTTTGCGCAGGCCGCCCATCTGGCGGATGTCAAAAGTGCCGGTGGCGTGGTTGACACTGCCCGCGCCCAGGAAGAGCAAAGCCTTGAAAAAGGCATGATTGAAAAGGTGGAAAATACCCACAGCCACTCCGCCGGCGGCCAGGCCCAGCATCATAAATCCAAGCTGGCTGACTGTAGAATATGCCAGTACTCGCTTGATATCGTTGGCTACCAGTCCCATTGAAGCCGCAAAAATAGCTGTAAAAGCTCCAATCACGGCCACGGTATTCAAGGCCGCGGTGGAATGTTCAAACAGCGGCAGCATCCTGGCCACCAGGAAGACACCTGCCGCCACCATGGTCGCCGCATGAATCAAAGCGCTGACCGGTGTGGGACCTTCCATGGCATCCGCCAGCCAGGTATGCAATGGAAACTGGGCTGATTTCCCGGCCGCTCCGGCAAATATTCCAATCGCCGCCCAGGTCAGGACACTTCCGGCCAGGGCTCCCGTCACTGCCAGTTCGCGCAGTTGCGCTATCTCAAAGGTACCGGTATTGGCATAAAGAATTAACAAAGCCGCCAGGAAACCGAAGTCGCCCAGGCGGGTCACAATGAAGGCTTTTTTGGCTGCGTTGGCAGCGGCCGGACGCTGGAACCAGAATCCGATGAGCAGGTAAGAACACAGACCTACCATTTCCCAAAACACGAACATCATCAGCAGATTATCCGCCAGCACCAGCCCAATCATGGAAGCGGTGAAAAGAGACATCCAGGCGAAATAGCGATGATAACCTGCATCGCCGCGCATATAACCCTGGGAATAAATCTGGACCAGCAGGCTGACTGAAGTTACAACCACCAGCATCACAGCGGTCAGAGAATCCATTAACACGTTGACACTAAAAGTGAAATCTCCGATGGAGAGCCAGGGTAAAGGTGTGACTGTCAGAATATGCTCCGGCTGGTTCATCACTTCTACCAGAGCCCACAGCGAAAGGACCAGCGCACCGCCAATAGCCGCAATGGCGATATAACCGCTTATCGATCTGGCGGGTCTCACCAGCGGGCGGACTACCAGGCTGATCACCACGAAGGCAATCACCGGTAAAAGCAATATGAACCAGATAGCAATGTTCGGCATCAGAGTGTCTTCAGTACCTCTTCAATCAAATGCGCTTTATCCTGGGGCACCAGCACCCGGTAGTTGCCTGATTCCGCACCTTTAGGCGGCAGAAGGCGCACCGGAATACCCTCATTTTCTATTACCTCTTTCCAGCGGCGGGCGGCCGTAAGAGAAGTTTCGCTTTTAATTTCAACCCACATTTTTTACCACTTCAATATATTAAAGTCATTCAAGTTGATGCTGGAGCGGTTGCGGAAGATAGAGATGATAATGGCTACACCAACTGCCGCTCCGGCGGCTGCTACGATCAAAATAAACAGAGTAAAAACTTGCCCGGTCATTGCCAGCGGAGTAACATAGCGTGAAAAAGCTACCAGGGCAATATTAACGGCATTCAGCATGATTTCAATGCACATCAGCACCACCACGGCATTCCTTTTTGAGAGGACGCCGTAAAGCCCGATCGAGAACAGGACGGCGGAGAGAACCAGATAATGTTCCAGTGACAGGTTCACTCTTTTTTCTCCTTGACCAGGGTAATGGCCCCCAGAACGGCCGCCAGCAGGAGCATAGCGGCAATCTGCATCGGTAGTATAAACCCGTTTTCTCCGAACAGCCGCTCAGCCAGAGTGCCGGCCGTCACTTCCGGCGGCGCTATATCCGTAACCGGCCAGGCAGTCTGTAAGATTGAATATACCAGAACTGCCAGAAACGCGGCGGAAACAATAAAGGCCGGGACTATCAATTTATTGGAGAGGTTGCCGAGCTGGACTTCCTTGGTCAGCATGATGGCAATAATAATCAGAACGCCGATGGCGCCGACGTAGATCAATATCTGGACTACGGCCAGATAATCCGCATTTAAAGTGACATAGATGCCGGCCGCGGAAATGAAGCACAGCACCAGGCCCAGCGCTGCGCGGAAGACATCCTTGAAGATGATTACCGAGAGCGCTGAAACTACTCCGATAATGGCTATTATCCAGAAAGCGATCTCTAACAAATTAAGCTTCCTCGTCCGTTCTTTTCAGGGTACGCCGATCCCGGTTAATCAGGAGGGTTTGGGGGGGAAGAGTTGTTTCAATATTGGGGCGGCAGTACCCGCTGCGTATCTTGCCCTCTCCCATCGCCAGACCTGACTTATCCAGTTTAAATTCAGCCACCCTGTACCTGGCCCGTTCGAAACCGTAACCCATAAACAGGGCATCCCGCGGGCAGGCTTCTACACATAAACCGCAGAAAATACAATAGCCCATATCGGCGGAAATATTTTCCACCGCATAAGCCATATCGCATTCCAGGCAGCGGCTGGCTTCGGTCACCGCTTCCTTTTCGTTTAAAGAAAGTTCTACTTCCGAGAAATCCTTCATTCTTTCCGCTGCCGGTAATTCAGCCGGATGCAGGCGGTTCCGAAGCTTATCCGAAAGACTGAGTGGCCGGGTTTTTTCAGCCGGGGCTGCCAGCACTTCGCCTATTTCACCCTTGCCGCCCAGATATTTGTCGATCGAAATTGCGCCCTGACGGCCGGCGGCGATGGCTTCAATCACCGAAGACGGACCGGTCTGGGCATCACCCCCGGCGAAAACCCCCGGGAGATTGGTAGCCAGAGTGGCCGGATCAGCTTTGATATTGCCGTGTTCCTGAACGATTTTAAAATCCAGAGGAATCTCCGGCCGCTGTCCGATCGCCGCAATCACCGTATCGTAAAGGACGCTGAATTCACTGCCTTTAATGGGTTCCGGACGGCGCCGGCCGCTGGCATCCGGTTCACCCAGCTTCATACGCTGGCAGGTTACTGCCATCCGGCCGTTATCCGCGTTGATACCGGTTGGATTAGTCAGAAACTCAATCTTAACATTCTCTTCGCGGGCCGCTTTAATTTCTTCCGGATTAGCCGGCATTTCGGCTTCGGTCCGGCGGTAGAGCATGGTCACGCTTTCCGCCCCCTTTCTGAGGGCTACCCGGGCGGCATCGATGGCGGCATTGCCGCCTCCTACCACGGCTACCCGGCGGCCGATTTTGACCGGCTGATCGAGAGCCGCTTCCCGTAAGAAGGTGGCACAATCAATCACTCCGGGCAGGTCTTCGCCTTTTACTCCCATTTTCATACCCTGGTGAGCGCCAATAGCCAGAAAGACGGCTTTAAAGCCATTTTGCATCAATTCAACCAGAGAAGTAATCCTCACTCCGGTCTTGATTTCCACTCCGGCCGCTTTTATCTGGTCAATTTCCGCCCGAAGCACCGTTTTGGGCAGGCGGTAGTCCGGAATGCCCACCCGCATCATTCCGCCAGCTTCCGGCAGGGCCTCAAAGACAGTTACCCGGTGGCCGGCTTTAGCCAGATAGTATGCAGCGGTCAACCCGGCTGGACCGGCACCCACTACGGCCACTTTGTGGCCGCTGTCAGGAGCTTTTCCGGATAGTTTTTTCCATCTTCCATCATCGTGTTCGGCTGCCCAGCGCTTTAAGACACGGATGGAGACGGATTTGTCTATATTTCTTCGCTGGCACTGGGACTCACAGGGATGAAAACAAACCCGTCCGCAAACGGATGGGAAGGGAATTTTTTCACGGATTACTGCCAGCGCCTCCGCCGGCTGTCCCCGGTCAATATATTTTATATAACGCGGTACATCAATATGGGCCGGGCAGGTTTCTGCACAGGGTGCCGGCAGACGTCCCGTGCCGCTGGTGCGGAGGTGTATGACTCCCATCGGACAGGTGCGGGCACAGGTGGTGCACCCGCTGCAGCGCTCTTCCTGCCAGATCAGCTCATTCCCGCGGAAACGCCGCGAGAGCACTTCACGCTGTTCTGGATAGCGGGATGTCACCGGCCGCCGGAATATGTTTCTGAGAACGACTGCCAGACCGCCGGCAATCCCTTTACCGGATAGACTCAAGTTGA
>DATIKD010000197.1:0-1868 GCA_035477965.1 Dehalococcoidales bacterium
CAACGAAAAAAGGATCCTTCAGCCTCGCCTTTCGTGGCTTCCAGCATGACAGGAAAATGGCCTCCAACATGACAGTCGAAAGGGAAACCAATATGACCAACGACTTACCACCCCGCCTCCAGATGTTTCGCTTCGCTCCAACATGATAACGGAAAACGGTCCTTCAGCCTCGCCGTTCGAGGCTTCCAGGATGACAACGAGAAAGAGACGTCACTTCCATCTACTCAAGGGCGTCAACGAGCGTTGGTTTCCTCAATCTTGGATGCACCTCTACACACGTTCTTTGACTCACCCGGATGATTAAGTTTTTACCACTTTAAGTTATGGCTGTCAACACCGCCTTTTACTAAACCACAGAAGTGTGGAAACTTTGTTTTATCACCGCAATTACAACGTGGTATAATTATCTTTGGCTTGTGTTCTCTCAGGGGTAAAAAAAGGGGGAAAATTTCTCGAAGCCAGGCAATAAAGAAAAAACATTAACATGACAACCAAACGCGATTATTACGAACTACTGGGTATAGACCGCAATGCCAGTGAAGAAGATATAAAAAAGGCCTTCCGCAAGCTAGCCTTCAAATACCATCCTGATCACAGCGATGACAAGTCCGGCCAGACATTCAAAGAAATCAACGAAGCTTATGGCGTACTGAGCGACCGCGAAAAACGGGCGGTTTATGATCGTTATGGTCATTCCGGTTTAGAAATGAATTCCGGACGGGGATTTGATTCCGCCGATTTTGGCGGGTTTGGTGATATTTTCGATGCTTTCTTCGGCGGAGCGACCACTGCCACCCGTCAGGGACCGCAACAGGGAGCGGACTTAAAATCCTCAATCACTATTTCATTTGATGAAGCGGTTTTCGGCAGTGAAAAACGCGTTAAAATCAATCGAGTTGAAAATTGCACATTGTGCTACGGATCAGGCTCTAAACCCGGAGTTGAGCCCGTGCGCTGTCCCACCTGCGGCGGATCGGGACAGGTGCGGAGGGTACAGCAGAGTATTTTCGGACGTTTTACCAATATCGCCACCTGTTCGCAGTGCCAGGGAAACGGCAGTATCATCAAAGAAACCTGCAGCCAGTGCCGCGGGAGCGGTAAACAGCGAGTGGAACGAGAACTGGAGGTCCGCATACCTGCCGGTGTGGACAACGGTGCTCAGATAGTGATGCGGGGAGAAGGCGACTCAGGCAGCCGTGGAGGTCCGGCCGGCAATTTCTTTGTAGCCATAAATGTAAAACCGCATGAATTTTTCATCCGGCGCGAGGATGATATTATATATGAATTACCGGTCAGCTTTATCCAGGCGGCGCTGGGCGATGAAGTAGAAGTGCCCTCTCTGGCCGGCAAAACCAAAATCAAAATTCCACCCGGAAGCCAGACCGGCAAATTATTCCGCTTGAAAGGTCAGGGTATTACTCACGTCCAGAGAGGCGGCAGGGGAGACCAACTGGTTCTCTTAGTGGTATTGACTCCAGAGTCACTCAACGATACCCAGAAACGCCTGTTAAAGGAATTAGGTTCTACTCTGACTCCCAACAATATGCCGCACAAAGACAAATGGAAAACCTGGATTGACGGCGTGAAGGATGCATTTGGGGAATAAAGCCGGTAATGCCGCGAGACTTATGACCGGTGGCCGGAGTTTACCTGATAATTTATTACTGAGCTAAACTGAATTCCTATAGCTTCCCGCGAAACGCATGTGTTTTTAAAAATTGAAGCTAACTCTCCCCGCCTCCAGATGCTTCGCTACGCTCCAGCAAGACAGGTTCACGGTTGCCTGAATTCCTACGATTTAGTTGCCTTTTCAGCTTTCTTTTTGCGGGTCAGAAAAGTGAAAAGGGTCCATTTGCGGCCAGCCAGTT